>DAOTTT010000095.1:0-30617 GCA_034437635.1 Anaerolineae bacterium
GCCTATGTATTCGCCCGTAACGTAGCCCTTGCCCTTCGGCATGGCTGAGGCTGGTCAACATGGGCTTACGGTTTCCCGCAAGCCACCCGCTTCAGCGGGTGGTCGTTGACCAAACTTTTAAAACAATGCTGCGAATTTTATCACAAACAAAATGCGATTACCATAATCCAGCTTAGCAATCTCCAGATTACAGTAATCGCTAAATCAACTCTAAGCAAACTGATGCCCTATACCCCAGGCAAGAGCATCACCAATTGCGGGAAGAAAGCCTCTGCCCCATCCAACGCCCAATTGAAGATCGGCCCAGGGATGATGCCCAAAACTAAAGTCCCAAACACAGTTATGCCAAGCATAGCTCGCGCCGGTGTGTTGAGTGTAATCAACTTATCTTCATCTTCACTACGATCAACGTACATAATCTTGATGACCATCAGATAGTAGTAAAGCGCAATGATCGCGTTTAGCACGCCGATGATGGCTAGCCATTCCAGATTCGCCTCAACAGCAGCCTGGAACAAGAAGAACTTACCGATAAACCCGGCGGCTGGCGGAATACCGGCCAGCGAAAGCAAACCAATTGTCATCGCCAAAGCCAACCACGGATTACGGCGGCTCAGGCCAGCGAGATCGGCAATCGTTTCGCTACCCGTCGCCTCGGTGAAGATCGCCACAACGCCGAAAGCGAGTAAGTTCGTGAAGGTATACATAAACATATAGTAAGAGATTGATGCGACACTCTGCGCTGTACCACCCTGTAAGGCCGCTACACCAATCAAGATATACCCTGCCTGTGCAATGGACGAATACGCCAGCAGACGCTTAATATTACTCTGCGAGAGCGCCAACACATTACCCACTGTCATGCTGATGACTGCGGCAGCAGCCATTAAGCCGATCCAAAATTGCTTTATCGCTTGCCCATCAACGACTAACGTCTCAGGGAAGGCCAGCACGAAGAACCGCGCCAAAAGTGCGATACTACCAGCTTTACTCGCCACGCTCACAAACGCCGTGACCGGGGTCGGTGCCCCTTCGTAAACATCTGGTGTCCAGAAGTGGAACGGCACCGCGCTAATCTTAAAGCCGAAGCCCACGAAGATCAGCGTAATGGTCATCAGCAGCGGTACCGGCTCCGACGCGAACGCGCCGCTGGTCAGATATTCCGCAATCGCGGCCAGGTTGGTGGTTCCGGTAAAGCCATACAGAAAGCTAAAACCGTACAGCATAATGGCGGAAGCAAACGACCCAAACAAGAAGTACTTCATACCACTTTCCACCGAGCGCATATCATCCTTACGGAAAGCAGCCAAGATGTAAAGCGGGATGGAGGTCGTTTCCAGCGCGATGAAGACCATGATCAGATCAGCGGAAGCCGCCATCAAACACGCACCCAATGTGGATACGATGATGATAAGGTAGAACTCCCCACGCCGGGCCAGTTCAGTCGTCGTCGCGGCGATCAACGATGTGATCGCCCCGGCCAACAACACCATGACTTTAAAGATTTGGGCAAAGCTATCATGGCGGACCATCCCGCCCCAGAACTCCTCTGTTCCCGGCTCTGGTACCCAGATGAGCGGCGCAGCCGCCAAGGCCAACATGCCGAAGAACGCGACATACGCCACACCGCCGCGCCGTTCTTCTGGGAGATAGACATCCAGGAACAACACCGCCATCGCCAGGATTAACAGCCCAACTTCGGCTGAAATAGCGGGTAAGCTCGCTAAAAAGTCGAATTCCACGTTTACATCCCTCCTAGCATAGCGATGACCGGCTGCACACCCGATTGCACCATCGGTGCCATCAAGTACGGCATAATACCGATCAAGATGAGCGGTACCCCCAGCAGAATGAGGATCGCCCGATCAACCAAGGTGATGTCCTGTACATCGCTGTACATCTCTTCGTCAAACTCGCCGAAGAACACCTGTCCCGTCACCCGCAGCACATAAGCCGCCGTCACCACAATCGCTATCGCGGAGATAATGACGATGATCGAGTAGTAATTGGTTAATTCAAGTGACCCTATGCTCAGGGTGATACTGTCCGAAGCGTCGAACATTCCCATAAAGATCGGGAACTCTGCGATAAAGCCGCTCAAGCCGGGCATACCCATACTCGTCAAACCGCCGACGATAAACGCCACGGCCACCCAGGGCATTCGCTTGACGAAACCGCCCAAACTCGGAATATCGCGAGTATGCGCACGGTCGTACACCATACCCACACAACCGAAGAAGAGCGCCGTCATCGCACCATGGCTAAACATCTGCAAACCTGCACCGGTAAAGCCGATGAGGTTCATTGATGCCCATCCCATACTCACTAGCCCCATATGGCTAACTGAGGAGAAGCCAATCACATACTTAAAGTCACGTTGACGGAAGGCGATAAACGCCCCTAGCACCACGTTAATCAAGGCCAAGAAGACGATCCAGGGTAGATGCACCTGTGCGCCTTCCGGTAAAAGCTGCACACTCAAGCGCAGCGCCGCATACGCGCCCAACTTCATCAGCACGCCCGCGTGGATCATCGACACGGCTGTCGGCGCGGCAACGTGTCCGTCCGGCGACCAGTTGTGCAGCGGGAACAGACCCGCCAAGCTGGCAAAACCAATGAAGATGAACGGGAACCAGAATTGCGCGAAGGTCAAGGCTTCGATGCCGAAGTACCCTGCCGCATCAAACGCGCCTGCATCTGCCGCCAGCGTTAACTGACGAATGTCGAAGCTCAACGGCCCGGCGTTTTCACTCACCATGCCGTAGGTCTTACCCAATTGCAGAATTTCTGCCCCTTCAGGGGTTAAGAAGAAGGTGTTAGCGGTCAACACCATCGCAATCGCACCGACGAAAGCGACCACCGAGCCAATAAGAATGTACAGCGTGAGCTTCATCGCCGCATATTCTCGTAATTTGACCCAACCCCACCCTGCAATGAGCAAGTACATCGGGAAGATCGCTAGTTCATAGAAGAAGAATAGCAGGAACATATCCACCGCGACAAAAACGCCGTAAACACCTGCTACCAATAACAAGAAAAACGCCATAAACTCACGCGGGCGGTCTTCAATACGCCAGGATATTAACACCCCGGCCACCGCTACCATCCCCGTAAGCAAGACCATCGGCGCACTCAGACCATCAACCCCCACATGGTAGCTAATGCCTAACGCCGTGATCCAATCGTACTTTTCTTCAAAAGCTAACCCATGATCGAACAGCATCGCACCGAGAATTTCGCGATAATCGCCAAAGTTCTCGAACATGGCGATTTCCTCGGATGTGAAGGCATCCAAGCCTTCTATCACATCCAGATCAATCGACTCGGTTAACATCCACTGTTCGTTTAGTTGTCGCCAAACATCCTGACGGGCAATCAGCCCATCGTCACCATTCACCTCAGCATTATAGCCAAAGTACACCAACGCGCTGAGCGCCAGTAGTACCAACGCCGTGACCAACGCGACATAGCGGATGGGATCACGTTGCTTCTCGTTATCCATAAACAGGATAGCGATAGCGGCGATGATGGGGATGAAGATGATGGCGCTAATGACTGGAAACGAAAAAATTTCGATCATCTTTATCCTATCCTACCTAAAATCCGCTCATCATCCGCGTGACGGACTCGTTGATGATGGGCAATATCCAGTTCGGGAACACGCCAGTTATCAACATCAAGACCATCAGCGGCGCGATGGCGATGAACTCACGCAGTTCAATTTCCAGCGAAGTACCCCGCCATTTCATGTTAAATGGCCCGTGCAAGGTTGCTCGTATCCCCTTGAGGATGTAAGCACCTGTGAACAACAGACCAATCATGGACAAGATCGTCAACCCAGTGAAGACCGGCCAACTACCGCGCACCACCAGGAATTCCCCGATGAAGCCGTTTAAGCCGGGCAAACCGAGGCTTGCCATACTGGTAAAGATAAACACACCGCCATAGATGGGCGCTTTGACCCAGAACCCGCCGTATTCGCGCAGGTCGCGGGTATGTGTTTTATGGTAAATCGCACCAGCCAACAAGAACATACCTGCAGAACTGAGACCATGATTAAACATCTGCATCACAGCGCCATTCGCGGCGATGATGCCATCTTGCCCGTGTGCGGTTACACCGCTGACGTACATTTCGCCATAAGCGAAGGCCATCGCAGCGATACCCATCGCCACAAAGCCCATGTGGTTCACCGAGCTATACGCGACCAACCGCTTGATGTCGTTCTGACCGAAGGCGGCAAACGCCCCTAACACGATGCCGAGCATCGCCAAGAAAGCGAAGAACGCCGCGACTGAAAATTCAAGACCAAAAAAGTTGATCTGCGAAACCCACACATCCGGGAAGAACGGCACCACCAAACGGATGAAGCCGTAAGCGCCCAGCTTAAGCATGACACCCGCCAGCAGCATCGAGCCTGCCGTTGGTGCCTCGCCGTGTGCGTCGGGCAGCCATGTATGGAACGGCCACACCGGGACTTTGATACAGAAGGCGATAAAGAAGCCGACGAAAGTCAGCGCCTTAACCGCTTCTACGCTCGTTCCCAGGAAGATACCCTCGTTCGCATATTCCCCTGCCGGCCAGATGACCGCAAGCTCTGCGATGTCGAAGGTGCCCGCCGTCCAGCCCATAAGCTGAGTCGCCAGCAACATGCCCAACGTACCCCCCATCGAGTAGATGAAGAACTTGGTCGAGGCATACTTACGATTTTTACCGCCCCACTGGTTGATGAGGAAGTAAATCGGCACGAGGCTTAACTCGTAGAACAAGAAGAAAATCATCAAGTCCAAGGCCACGAAAACGCCCATTAAACCCGTCTGGAAGAATAAGATCAACGCCAGATGGATCTTAGGCTGTTCTTCGATCTCCCAACTAATGAGGATCGCTAAGGGCACTAGAATACCTGTGAGCAGCACCATCGTCGCGCTGATCCCGTCAAGGCCAACATGCCACGATGCGCCGATTAACTCGAACCATTCGACCTGGGATACAAATTGGTATCCCGGTTCTGTGCGGTCATACGCGAAGAACACGATGACTGCAAGAGCGCCGATGCCGATGGAAATCGCAAGCGACAGCCACCGCGCTAGCACTTTGTTATCGCGCGGCAACGCTGCCACCAGCAACGCGCCTAACGCCGGGGCTACGACCAACACTGAGAGTGGATCAAGCCCAAATACGTCTAAACTCTCCATGAAATCTTACACTCCCCCACCTTAGCCACCAGCCGCAAAGCTCGTGGAGACAACCAGAACAAAGCCAATCACCAGCGCAGCCAACAGCACCAACACGAGATATTGCTGTACACGCCCGGTCTGTACGCGGCGGAACCACGACCCAAAGCGAGCGATCCCGAAGGGAATGCCATCGCCTACACCGTCGATCAACCACAGGTTGAGCGTCTTCAACAAGTCGCCGATGAAGTTCGCCGTCTTTGCCGTCAGGTGAATAAACCCGTCAATAATGCCACGATCAATAAACTCGCTGACAACCACCCGCGAGAACCACTGCGACGGATGCACAAACACGATCTGGTACAGTTCGTCGATGTAGTACTTGTTTTGCAGTGTGGTGTAGATGCCTGGCGAGATAATCTTCTTCAGCGGGTCTTCTTCGCCAGCCTTCAGCGGCTTACGGCCATACATCCAGTAACCTAAGCCCAGGCCACCCAACGCCACACCAAAGGATGTCAACACTGGGATCCAGTTAAACGGCGGCTTCGACGGTTGGATTTCCGGCAGCAACGAATACTTCACAAAATCAAAGAAGGGGTTACCATCCGGCGAGAAGATCGCGCCGAAGATCGGGAATTCCGGCGGCACGCCGACAAACCCCGCAAACAGCGCGAAGAAAGCCAACACGACCAACGGTGCTTGCATCGTGATACTCACGATGTCACGGTCACCACCCAAGCCAGCATGTTCGGCTGCCTCAGAGCGATGATCGCCCAAGAAGGTCAGGCACAGTTGCCGCGCCGTATAGAACGCCGTTAAGAAGGCCGCGATACCCAACATTATAAACACATAGAAGTGTGCGCCGGATGCGTAATCAGAGTAGATATACCACGCATCAGCCAAGATTTCGTCCTTAGACCAGAACCCTGCCGTAATCAGCGGGAAGCCCGCCAGCGAGACACCGCCAATGGCAAATGTCCATGCCGTAACGGGGATATTCTTACGCAACCCGCCCATGTTCATCATGTCTTGCGGGTCGAAGTGATGGTCATCATGTGCATCGTGCGGATGCGCTGAAGCATCTTCTGTATGCGCGTGTTCGTCCATCACAACGGCTTCGCCCGCTTCATCGCCAATAGCGGCATGGTCTTCTTCGTGTTCGTGATGCTCATCTGCATGGTGATAATGATGCTCATGAACGTGATGTTCGCCGTGCTCCATTGCATGGATGACAGAACCAGAGGCCATAAACAGCAACGCCTTAAAGAAAGCGTGCGTAATCAAGTGGAAGAACGCCGCAATATACGCGCCGATACCCAACGCCGCCACCATAAAGCCTAACTGCGAGATGGTCGAGTACGCCAGAACGCGCTTCACGTCATTCTGTGCGACAGCAATCGTCGCGGCGAACAACGCCGTAAAGCCGCCGACAATCGCCATCAGCATCAGCGGTGAGGTTAAATCCCCGGAATGCGGATGCCCACCCGCTTCAAACAGCGGATACATACGCACGATCGCATATACACCAGCGGAAACCATCGCCGCCGCGTGGATCATGGCGCTGACCGGGGTCGGGCCTTCCATCGCGTCCGGCAGCCAAACGTGCAACGGGAACTGCGCCGACTTACCGATGGTACCGATGATAAGGAAAATACCGATGAGGCTCGCGGCGCTCAGGCCAAGCCCACCAAAGAAGATCGCGCTACTTTCCGCAGCGAAATCGAGGAATTCGGGGTTATACAACACATCGCGGAAGGCCAGTGTGCCTTCGCCATAAAACTGATGTGCCAGCGCGAAGAGATACGCGATACCCAGCAGCATGATAACGTCCGCGACACGGGTCACGGTAAACGCTTTGATCGCTGCGTTGTAGGCGCTTTTCTTCTCGTACCAGAACCCGATAAGCAAATAAGAACACAGACCCATGACTTCCCAACCGACGAACAGCAGCAGCAGGTTATCCGCCACAACTAACGTCAGCATCGCCCCGGCAAACAAAGAAATCAAGCTGAAGAAACGCGCCTGACGGGGATCATGTGCCATATAGCCAATTGAGTAGACAAAGATACACAGTACCGCCAGCGGCACCATAAACAGCATGACTGTCGTCAGGGGGTCTACCAAAACGCCCATACGGAACGCCCCAGCACCCAAGTCCATCCAGTCGATGGCACTGCTAAAAACTTTGTCGTCTAAACCTAATTTATCTACACCAACCGACTCAAAGAAAACGACCAGGCTCATTAACCAGGCCGCTACTACGCCGGACATCCCAACGACGATGCTCAGGACACGCGCTCGTGGCGTGACCACTGGCACCTCCATACCGTCGTAGTCGGGGTGATGCCCACCGTATTCGTGCGAGTCAGTTGCCGGCACCAGCCGACTCCGATTGGTCAACAGCGTAATAATCAAAAAAGCAAGCAGTGGACCAACAGGGATCAGCCAGGGCAGGTAATTAATATTGCTAAAATCTACCATGCAACCCTAACCTTTACCATTTGAGCATGTCAACATCTTCAACGACGACGGAGCGACGGCTACGATATACCGAGATGATAATCGCCAAGCCGACGGCTGCTTCTGCCGCTGCCACCACAAAGACGAACGCCGCAAACGCTTGTCCGGTCATATCCGGCGCATTTTCATTAAAACGCCAGAACGCCACCAAGTTTATGTTTACCGCGTTGAGCATCAATTCAATGCTCATCAGGACGGCAACCGCGTTCTTGCGTGTTAGCACGCCAAACGCACCAATGCAGAACAGCGCCGCAGATACCGTCAAAAACATCCAAAGCGGAGGTATCATAGAGCCTATTTCCTTCCGTGTTATTCGTCTTCGCGTGCAATTACAATCGCGCCGATCATGGCAGCAGTCAGCAGGAGCGAAGCCACCTCAAACGGTAGCACATACTGATCGCCACTGACCAACGCGGTACCAAGGTCAACGGTCGTCCCTACCAGGACAGACGACGGTTCGGTAGTCTGTCCCCAGATTGGCGCAATCACCGCGACCAGGATCAATGCGAAGAGCGTCACCCCACCCAACCCAGCTAACCAGGCTTGTTTGTTAAAGCGTTCGCTGATGTTAGTCATACTCCGCGTGAGCATCACGGCAAAGGTGAACAAAATGCCGATCGCGCCAATGTAGACCAAAATCTGTGCTGCGGCCAAAAATGGCGCACTCAGCAGGACGAAAAACCCCGCCACGCCAAACAAACTCACCACCAGCCACACAGCACCGCGCACAAGGTTTTTACTCGTAACGACGCCGATTGCCCCGCCGAGTGTGAGAATAGTGAACAGCCCGAAGGCAATTGCACCCCAAGAAAGAGCACCAAATGTCATCGTTTTCTCCTTAGTCACCAGCCGGGACAGTTGCCGGGAGCGCGTCACGGTTGGCTGCTTCTTCTTGTTGCCGGTCACGCCGGATGCGATTACGCACCATATTCAAGACAATCCCCGTCAAGACGAGGTTACCAAGCAGTAAGATCAACGTCTGCGGAATGTTATCAACAAAGCTGCTGGGGTCTTCCGGCGTGATGCCCGCTTCGCGGATGAGCATCAACAAGAACGACATCATCAAGATATTGACCACCGCTACAGGCACCAAAAACAGCCAATTAAAAAGCATCAGTTGGTCAATGCGCACACGCGGTAACGAGTTACGCATGAGTAGCGAGATCAAGAACCAGAACGCTGCTTTAGCCAGCAGATAGAACAGCCCCAAGATCGGGATCTGATCGACAAACGGGCCAATATACCCACCAGCAAACAACACTGCCATCAGCACACCGTTGGTAAACACATGCATAAATTCGCCTGCAAAGAACATGGCGAATTTCATACCGGAGTATTCCGTGTTAAACCCGGCGACCAACTCCGACTCCGCTTCGATCAAGTCGAAAGGTGCGCGGCCTGTTTCCGCTTGGGATGAAATAAAGAACAAAAAGGCCGATAGCGGAGCCATGAAGACAAACCACATGCCCGCTTGCGCTTCGGTGATCGCAACCAGGCTCATTGACCCAGCCAGCATCACCGGCACGAGCAGCGACAAAGCCAGCGGCACTTCGTAGCTAATCAACTGTGCTACCACACGAAAGGCACCCAACAACGCATATTTGTTGTTGCTCGACCACCCCGCGAGGATAATCGCCAGTGTGCCTAAAGAAGCCACCGCGATAAAGTACAGCGCCCCAATGCTCAAATCAACGCCAACATGAACCGGCGTTAACGGGATCACCGCCCAGATGAGCAAAACCGCCATCACGCTCACCACAGGGGATAAGTTATAAATTAGCTTATCCGCACCTGCCGGGGTGATGTCTTCCTTACCCAGCAGCTTGATGACATCTGCAAATGGCTGGAACAACCCATACGGCCCAACTCGGTTTGGCCCGACCCGGTCTTGGATGCGCGCCGCAAATTTACGCTCAATCCAGATCAACGCAATCGTCACCAAAAGCGGAAAAGTCGCTACCAAAAGGACACCCACAAAGATGCCTATAAAGGTGCCTATTTCCGGGGACAGACCCAATGCATTAGAGACACAAGGCCCGAAGGTACTAACAATATTTTCACACATAGAACACTACCGCCTCCCTATTAGACCCATTCCAGCGCATTTTTACGCCAAGCATAGATCAATGCGTCGGTGAGCAGGAAGATGAACAAGAACCCGGCGAAGAAACCAAACCACGAGAGTTGCCCATATGCCACAGCCCAGGGGAACAGGAAGACCATTTCCACGTCGAAGATCAAGAAGATCAACCCGTAAATATAATACTGGACTTTAAACTGTACCCAAGTATCACCGACTGTCTCCACGCCACATTCATACGTCGCCTGCTTAATCGCGTTGGGTTTGCGCGGGCTGACAATACCCCCCAACAAGATCGGCACAGCGGGTAGAACGGGTGCTAGTACAAAGAACACGCCAATAAATGCCCATTCACTTAAAACATTCATGGAGATGCAACTCCTAGAACCATACTGACATCATATTTAAAACAAAACCGGAGCAAGACCCGATGCATAGCTAATTTGCACCCTTTATCACAAGCGATGCTAGTATAGCATTACCATCTATCACCTGCAATGGATTGGGCAGAATTTATAAAGGGACTGCACAATTTGAGAATTTTAGCACAGGTTAACGGCATCCGAAAGCATAATTAACCATAGACAAATACCCTACGCATTATCTAACGTACTGTCCATAGCATCACACAATCATCAGAAAGGTCGTTATGCAAAGCATCATACAGACTCAATCTACCGCCTGGAATGCGTTCGTCCGCGCCCATCCCCGCGCCCATGCGCTGCAATTGAGCACATGGGGCACACTCAAAAGCGCGTTTGGATGGTCTGCGGCAAGGGTGGCACTACAGGAAGACGGCACAATCATCGGCGGCGCACAAATTTTACTGCGCCCGCTGCCGCTACGCCTAGGGACGATGGCTTATCTCCCGATGGGGCCGCTTGCCCTATCCCATGCCGACACGACATTACTCTGGCAAGCTATCGACCAAACCGCCAAAGCGCACGGCGCACGCTTCCTTAAGTGGGAACCTGGTATCTTTACAGCAAATCCGCCGGACTTTCGCGCGTTGGGCTTTCGCCCTAGCCCGCAGACTATCCAACCGCCGGGAACCATCCTCATTGACCTCACGGCTGATACGGATGCAATCCTTGCCCGTATGAATCAAGGCACGCGCCGTAAAATCCGCCAAGGGGATAAAAAAGGCGTGCGCTTTTATGAAGGCACAACCGCTGATGTCGCCGATTTTAATCGGATTATCAACACAACCGGCAACCGTAACGACTTCGGCGTACACGACAGCGCCTATTATGAAAAAGCGTTTGAACTCTTTGCGCCGACTGATGAAGTGAAGCTATTTATGGCCGCCCACGAAGACGACATCCTCGCCGGGATTATGGTCTTTGCGGTGGGCGATGGCGCATGGTATTTGTATGGCGCATCCTCTAGCGTCAAGCGAAATTTGATGGCGACTTATGGCGTGCAGTGGCAAGCGATCCAATGGGCGAAGGCCAAAGGCTGCACCTATTATGATCTATGGGGCATCCCGGATGCAGACGAAGCGACATTAGAGGCAGAATTCAAAGAGCGATCCGATGGCTTGTGGGGTGTGTATGGATTCAAGCGCGGCTTCGGCGGGGACATTGTGCGTTCAGTCGGCGCATGGGATAAGGTGTATAATTCATTAGTATATACAGCTTATCAAACAGCCTTAAAGTTACGAAGATAACAGCCTCTAACCAAGCTTTTGCGCAATTAACTTTCGTGCTTGCCTATAGGTGTATTCGGGTTGTTGGATAACAGCCGTTTCTAAATCACCCTCGGTTTGCAAGATGGCTATCATACGGTTGGCAATCCATGATTGATCCCATTCAGGGTACCGCTCAATATCGGTTGGATACTTGCGATAGTCCAGCCGATCCCCAAAATAAACCTCAGTAAATGTCTTCTGATAAGCGGCGTTAAAGTCAATCGTAATCTTATCGTCACCCACAAGCGGGATCATCATTTGTGGGATGGCCTCATCCACGCCAAACAAGCGAGTGCGGCCTAAACCTTGTGTAATATCGGGGCGGGGGTCAATCACCGTGATGCGATACGCTTTGTCATGGGGTATGTTGGCAAATGTCGGCGGAAAAGGATGCAGCAAATCAACTTCAACAAACACGATCCCTTGCAATAAGAGCATATGACGCTTTGCCGCGTAACTATCGAAGTGGCGTTCACCGGGCATATTCGTAGGCGAAAGCACCTCAACCCATGCGATGGGTAGTTGATCGTCTGTTGTTGTGTAAATCGCAATGGCGCGATATTCTGCTTGATCTTCAGTGATAGTGGTCATCGCTGGTAATGGCAGTACAATTTCGCCGGGTGTAGCGGTTGGTGGTGGAGCTGCTGTGGTTTGTGTGTCTTTAGCGTAAATGGCGACATCAGCACGCGGATAGCGCAGCGTAACCTGGCCTTCATCACTCAACTGCCGGATTTGCAGCGCACTTTCAGAGCGAGCAATATACCCCAACTGGCGCAAGTCGCCCTGCATCGTCCGCACAAGATCCCCTATGTATTGATTGTGGAACTCTGCCCATCCGGTTTCTATAACCAGACTGTTCAAATGAGGGTTTACACCAGGGAACAGATTACGCACAGCACGCATTATAGCCCCTCTCGACTTCTCTTTGCCTGTATTTTATCATAGGCATTGCGTAGATCAACCAACTAGGATAAGCGATGCATTCAGAAATCATCACAGAGCGCGATCAATGGAACGCCCTACTGCGTCCCTTACCTTATGCTCATGTGTTGCAAAGCTGGGAGTGGGGCATGTTCAAGCAAGCCACCACCGGATGGCAACCCGAACGCCACGCATTTTACCGTGCGGACGGCTCACTCTTAGGCGCTGCATCCATCCTTACGCGGCGCATCGGCCCTTTCCGGGTGATTTACGTACCCAAAGGCCCGGCGATAGATTATCATGATCCTAAAGCCGTTGTCAGCGTGCTGGATTATCTGCAAGATTACGCTAAATCCAAACGCGCTATTTGGCTCAAAATCGACCCGGACATCATCGGCGCGACGGGTGAACCGGATACCGAAGACGACCAAGCCGACGCAAACGGCCAAGCGATTATCCAACGGCTAAAGGGGCGCGGTTGGCAATTCTCAGACGATCAAGTGCAATTTCGCAACACGATCACGATTGACTTAACGCACCCTGAAGATGACATCTTGATGGCGATGAGCCAAAACACCCGGCGCAAAGTCCGCACGGCGACCAAAAAAGGCGTGACCGTGCGGGATGCGACGTTGGACGATTTAGACACGCTGTATGCGTTGTATAGCGTCACCGGCGAGCGCGACGACTTTCTCATTCGCCCACCCGCTTATTACGAGAAAGCATGGCGCGACTTCATGCAAGCCGGGCTTGCCCATGCGCTCATCGCCGAGTATGAAGGCCACGCTATCGCCCACGTCATCCTGTTTCACTTCGGGCGGACGTGCTGGTACTTTTACGGCGCGTCATCTAATCAAGAACGTAACCGGATGCCGAATTATCTATTACAATGGGAGGCGATGCGTTGGGCTAAAGCGCAGGGGTATACACGCTATGATATGTGGGGCGCACCCAACGATTTTATAGAAACAGATACCATGTGGGGCGTATATCAGTTTAAACGCGGGTTCCGGGGTACTGTAACCCGGCACATCGGCGCATGGGATTATGCACCCAACGCCTTTTTCTACCGCGCTTATACCGATCTCTGGCCACGATTGAGAACAACACGCCGCAATTTAAAAAGGACTTAAAATCGTATGGACTACGAACAGAAAATTATTCGCACGAATGGGATCGCGCTCAACGTGATCCAAGCGGGGCCACAAGACGGCACACCCATCTTTTTGTTACACGGCTTCCCGGAATACTGGTATGGATGGCGGCATCAGATCGAGCATCTCGTCTGGAAGGGCTTTCGCGTCTGGGTGCCCGATCAACGCGGGTATAACCTGAGTGATAAACCAGAAGACGTTTTTGATTACCGCATGGACGAACTCGTGATGGACACCATCGGCCTGATTAACGCTGCCGGGGTTGATAAAGCCAATATCGTCGGCCACGACTGGGGCGCAGTCGTCTTGTGGTGGCTGGCCTTGCGTCATCCAGAGCGCGTCAACAAGATGGCGATCCTCAATGTGCCGCACCCGCGTGTGTTCCAGCGTCATATCCGGTTTAACGTCAAACAGATACTCCGCAGTTTATACGCTGGGTTCTTCTTGCTGCCTGCCCTGCCGGAGATGTCAGTGAAGTTTAATGATAGCAAAGTCTTCGCCCGCTTGATTAAAGCGACGGGGCTACGCGATACCTTCAGCGATGAAGACATGGAAAAATACCGCGAAGCTTGGGCACAGCCGCACGCCGTCCGCTCTATGATTAACTGGTACCGTGCCTACGCTCGTTATAACCCGGCTCCGCCTAAAAGCTGGCGCATCAAGCCGCAAACGCTCATCCTGTGGGGGCTTAAAGACAAGGCACTCTCATCGGATTTAGTCGAACCCAGTTATGATCTGTGCGATAACGCCGAACTCGTCACGCTGGAAAAAGCGACACACTGGGTACAACACGACGAGAAAGAGCGCGTGAATCAATTGTTGGGGATGTTCTTCTCGTGACACGACTAGAGCACACCACCCAAACAATCAACGGTATCAATATGCACATTGTCAAGGCGGGTCCCAAAGACGGCACGCCGCTGTTATTGCTGCATGGCTTCCCGGAATTTTGGTATAGCTGGCGCAATCAGATTGACACCTTGACACAAGCAGGGTTTCGCCTGTGGATGCCCGACCAACGCGGGTATAATCTGACCGATAAACCGCAGGATGTCGATGCTTATAACCTGGATGTCCTCACAGATGATATTCTCGGTCTGATTGATGCAATGGGACAAGAGAAGGGCAACGTGGTTGCGCATGATTGGGGCGGTGGTGCTTTGTGGTGGGCGGTTGCGCGTCATCCAGAGCGATTTAACCGCGTGATGCTGCTCAACATCCCGCATCATAGCGTCTTCAAAAAAGCCCTAAAGGATAAACCGGAGCAACGGCGCAAAAGCATGTATATGGCATTCTTCCAAT
The DNA here is from genome assembly GCA_034437635.1 of Anaerolineae bacterium. GTDB lineage: Bacteria > Chloroflexota > Anaerolineae > Aggregatilineales > Phototrophicaceae > J038. The sequence goes on from DAOTTT010000095.1 coordinate 14,842, forward strand.
TGCCCATTTTGCCAGAAGTAACCACCCGCGCTCTAAACTGGCGTTTTCTCGAAAAGTGGGCATTCGGCAAAAGCGATGCTTTCTCAAAAGACGATCTCGCCCTTTATAAAAAAGCGTGGGGACAACCCGGCGCGATCAAAGCAATGTTGAATTGGTATCGTGCCGTGCGCCAATCTCGCACAGAACGCATGGAAGACCATCGTATTCATGTGCCTGTACGCATCGTCTGGGGCAAAGACGACTTCGCCTTTGCTCCGACACTCGCCCAAGAGAGTGTGGAAATGTGCGATGAGGGCGAGCTAATCTTAGTCGAAGGCGCTTCGCATTGGGTGCAGCACGAAGCCGCCGATACCGTCAACGCGAATATCATCGCCTTTTTTGATTAACTACCACGCCGCCCTTTGAACAAGTTAGTTAAAAAATTCCCTTGTTCACGGGCGGATTTTTGCGTTTCCTCAAGCTCGGCTTGGAAGCCTGTATCCACGTTATAACCGCGTTCAGCGGCGGATTGAATATTACCACTCTCCAGATTGTAGAGCATCCGATTGGCTTCCGAATGCCATTCGTCTAAGGCTAACGCCTTGCGCAGACATTTAATCTGTTGTTGGGGGTCATCCATGATGTAAGCCGCAAGCGTCCAGGCATCCGCACTAGGATTTTCTTTGAGGATGGGCTTAAGCAGTTGCTTGGCTTTGGCTGTATCCCCGGCTTTGATCGCCTGTTTTATCTGGTTGATCGCATCGCTTGCCATAAAAAATCCGGTCCTGTCCTCCTAGATAATGGGTATAGGCCGATTACCCCGACCTACACCCATTGTACCGCAAACTTTTATTCTGCTGGCAGCACGGTAAAAGTACTACCCTCACCGCGCCCGTACACATCCGGGAAGTATGTCTCGTACCCCACTGGCGGGATCACGCTATACGTGCCTTCCAGCCCAGGGCGGAAAGTGTACACGTATTCATACGTCCCCGCCGGGAGATAGGTCGCGTTGAGCACCACTTTTTCATCACGGAACTCGATATTGCTAAACCACCACCAGCCCCAGCCAGAACTCAACGGATCGAGCGACTCTGCACCGGGGCGCGTGCCGATTTGCTGGCTAGTCACTAAATTCGGGTCAATTGGCTCAACACCTGCCGGGATCGGGTCTTCGACGACGACAAAGTGTAGATCGTTCGGCGCGATGATCGTCAAGCGGACTTGTACCACGTCGCCAATCCGCGCTGTATCAATGGATTCCATGTCGGGATCATCCAAGAGCGTATAACGCCGTTGCACGATGATGCCATTATTCAACGCTTCAATCTGCTCGACAGGTAGTGCATTACGCAGATAAGCGGTGTAGTACAGGTTGCCTGTGCCCTCCCCGCGTGTGATGCTCACCGCAGATTGCTCGCCCGGCGTAAGTTCATCGGTTGTCAGCACGGCGACTTGTGTATCCGTCACCGTCTGCGGGGAAGCTGTACCTTCCAAGAAGGTGACATCGTTAACTGCTGCCGACCAATCATAGTCCGCGTTAAGCTCGCCGCTTTGCGCCATCCAGTCGGAGAGCGCCATCACCGCCCAAGCGGTTTCTTGTGTCGTTTCCCAGGTGTCGCCCTCACGCGCCACCATCAACCACCGCACCACCTGCGGGATCAGTTCACTATCCGGTTGCAGTTGAACGAGCGTGCCCAAGACAATCGCCGTTGTGCGCGTGTTTGTGTTCCAGTTGAAGGCATTACGCTCGGTTTCTTCCCAGTGTGTGCCGTTCGCACTCACAATCGCATCGTTGCTCAAATCGGAAAGCAGCGTGTTCACACGGTCGTCGTTATCGCCAATCAAGGCGAACGTCCGCGCTAATAGCGCCTTAGCATAGATGCTCAAGCGTTCACGATTTTCAAAGAGATTGACGGAGCGCGAGACATCGGCACTGTTGCTATAGGCCAGCGCGTACAGCATAAAAGCCTGCCGATCCAACTGCCAACGCGGGGTATTGATCGTCAAGGACCTGAACTCACCGTTGAGGTAATTCTTCGCCCGTTGGATGATCTGCGGATCGACCGTGAAGCCGTTTTGTTGCGCTGTGGTCAAGCCAAGGAGCGCATAAGCGGTCACAAGCGGATCGCTATTATCTTGTACGTGCCAGCCCCAACCACCGTCAACTTTTTGGAAGGCGGCCAACTGTTGCAACGCGATCTCAACTTCAACTTGAAGCCGCCCACGTAGCACACTGACATCATATCCAGTCTGCTCTAATGCGCGTGCCGTCATGATATTCGGCAAGAATGCGCTGATGGTGAACTCCACGTTGATGAAGTTCTGCGCCACGAAGACATCTAATGCCTGCAACGCAGCCCCTGCAAGTGACGGTGCAGCCTGCACGGTCAAAGTCGCGTCGGTGACTTCAGCGGGTATTGCTATCGCTTCAGTGCGGGTTTCGGCTTCGCGTAGAACGCCGCCTGTACCCACGATCTCCGGCGCTTCGTAACGATACACCGGCAGTATCAGCGCATCGCCTTGGCCTAAAGGCGGTTTGCTAGCATCCGTGTAGCGGTCGTCCATTGTCCGCGCATAGAACGTCAAATCAACCGCGTCCACCGCCTCGACCGTTACCGGCCACGTCACCCGCGCCCGGCCATCGGCATCAATCGTCACGGTCTGCGACACTTCGCCATTGAAAGACACGCCTGTGCCTTCAATGCGCACTTCGACTTCTTGCATGGCATCTGTGTTATTGTTGACGACTGCCGTCAGCATCACGGCATCATCTACGGTGAAGAAGCGCGGCGTTACCGGGCGGATGAGCAGCGGTTTCGTGCTCAAAAGGTCAAATGTATCTTGACCGACACGCATCGTGCCATCATCACCGGATGTCACCGCTCTGGCATCTAAGCGCCAAGTCGTCAGGTTATCCGGCAAGGTGACACTAAAGGTCGCTTCGCCGTTTTCATCGGTGACAAGATCCGCTTGCCAATAGGCGGTATCCACAAATTCCTCGCGGATGTCGAAGATACCGCCATCACCAAAGCCGCCGCCTCCTCCTTTGATCGTATCCAAGATCGTCTGTGTGATCTGGTCGGTGTTGATCGTCAAAGCGGTTGCCGTGCGTACAGCCAACGGTTGGATACCGTAGAAGAAATCCAATATCGGGCTGCTGTTCGGCTCACCGATGGACAGTGAGGCCAAATCCGTAAGACCAACGCCGACTTCTGCCGCTAAGGGTGCGCCGTTATAGTCCGTTGTGCGGACGGTGTACGTCACCGTATCACCGGGGCCGGCTTGGTCGCTGTCCGGTTGAATGTCGATCGTTATCGCCTTTTGTGCGTTATCGACCTCTAAAGCGATCACCCCCATGCGGAAGGCGGTCACCGGGTTGTTTTCATCCACACCTTTGACAAGCAGCACACTGACAAACACGTTCGGCGCATAATCCGCCGTAATCGGTAGAGCGTACACGGTGCTATTACTGGTCATTGTGATGCGATCCATCATCAAAACGCCGCCCCGTTCCACCGTAATGAGCGCCTCAGTCGTCCCCTGGAACGGTGAGGTAATCAAGATTTCGGCGGTATCGCCTACATCATAACTGTTCGCGTCCGTTATCAAGTCAATGCGGTTGCTGTTCTGCTGCCGCCAACTGACATAATCGCTACTGCTCACCCAGACTGTCGTGGACGCACGCACGGCATTACCCTGTTCGTCACGGGTGGTAATCGTCGCCTTGTAGATGCCACCACGCGGCGGCACAAAGTCATATGTCGCCCGCCCTGCGCCATCGGTCGTCACTTGCCCGGTGTCTACGGGGATTTCCTCGACTTCCCAACTCCAGATCGTGCGCCCGGACGGGTCTTCTTCCTGTACGCTCGACCAGCGCCGCTCGACAACTTCAACCGCTAAATCCTGCCCGATGATAGGACGACTTTGCCAATCCACCGCGACAAATTCCAAGGTTGTATCCTGCCCGGCAGTGCTGACGTACTGCTGTGGCCGTGCGCCGATATACACTTGGCCTTGATGCACGACAACGTTAGCCCGGCCAGCCACCGTCTGCCCGCTTTCATCGCGGATAGTGACTTCAACAACAAAGTTTTGACTCTGTGTAGAGTCCTGCAAATCTGCCGGGACTTCAATCTCGAAGCGCCCTTCAGCGTCAGTCGCACCTTCGCCACTGGCGATCACCCCACTAGCTGAACCGTAGATTTCGCCGGGGCCGCCGTCGGGGTTGTAATCCACAAAATCGAAGCGTCCACCGGGGCCTTCATAGTTGAAGTTATACGGATTAGAGATGACGTTGTAAGTAACAGCCGCCTCGCTCACCTTACCGCCGAAGAAGTAGGTACTATCTACCGTGACACGCACCGTATCGCCTTGCACGACTTCATCCACGAAGGGCGTTACCTCTACTTGGAATTCCGGCAGGCGATACTCGGCCACGTTAAAGTATACTTGGCCGCCTTCGCGCTCCCATTCGTGTTCAGATGGCAGTTCAACCTCAATGCGGTAGAAGCCCAACGGCGCATCGTCTGCTAGCATAAACGTATCGCTAAACGTGCCATAATCCGTAAGCGGCACACTGCGCTCATAGATCACTTCGTTCTGGTCGTCAAAGATGCGCACCGGGACGCTTTCAAACGATGATTGCGTGTAGGTCACATCGGCTTTATTGCGCAGCACACCCCGGAAGTAAACGGGTTGATCCGGGCGATAAATCGGACGGTCCGTATACATATAAAGCTGATATTGCCGGGCATAATAGCTGGCATCCACACCAAAGCGCCAGGGGGCGATGCCTTGCGACCAACTAGACAACCCAACGCCAAAGTATACCCCATCATCCAAAACAGCCATGCGCGGCTCGTAGAGGTCAACCATGCGCGGCGTATCCAGGGTGAGCAAACCATCGGCATCAGTCGTACCACTGGCTATCGGCTGATACCCTTCGCCATAGATGGTAATCGGGGCATCGGGGATCGGTTCGCCCGTCTGTACGTCCGTCGCCCAGATCACCGCTTGGTCATTCGACAACTTCACCGTGAGGTTGGCCGTTGCCAAGACCAAGAAGTGCCGCAGCGGGCGATTATCACGCGCCTCGGTTTCCGGCGAACGCGCCGTTAAGTAGTAAATACCCGGTTGCAAGGCTTCGCCATCCGTAAATTCTGCCGGGATGGTCACGGGCGTAGTCTGCCCGGCGGCCTGCAAGCCGATTAAATATTCATCTTCGACCGACTCCGCCACCCATGCCAAACTCTCGTTACGCAGGCGCACTTGGAACCAAGTCAAGCCATCAATACAAACGGGGCCATCCGTCACCGGCAGCGCATAATCACGATAGAGCAAGTCCAAGATTTCGCCGTCTTGTGGCGCAGACCGTGCCCGCACCGGGTCCGGGTCGGATACAACCACCGCCACATCGCCCACGCGCACCCGGCTCGGCAATGAACCAGGGCACGTCATCGGGGCAGCATCCAACTCAAGATCCCCGGCTAAGTTCAGCATTTCATAGCGGGTTGCGTTGGGCGGTGCCACTGATGGAATTGTCCAATTACGTAATAGCGTATTCGGTTCCGGCAAAAAGCCTTCAGTGGGATCATAGTAGTTTTGATCCAGCGATTGCTGCGCGAAACGATCCAACGGCACCGTATACAATGACAGGTCTAACCGACTGACATTGATATGCGTCATAAACAGACGGGTTTGTTCGGCATAGGCATTATAAAAGCCTACCGTCCCCGGCACACGGAAATCCAAAGCAGGTGAACGCGGAGCCGTCGTAAAGCTAAAGCTAAACGCGGTGTCAACGGTGTTGCCATAAGGGTCGCTCGCACCGGGCGCGAGCGTCACCGTGTATGTCGTCGCAGCCATTAGCGATGGAATCGAGATTTGCAGGCCGTTATCCCAAGATTGGAAGAACAAACTCGGATCAATGGCGGGTTCTGGTTCGATTGTCACCAAGCCTTCAAACGACTCTGGGTCCATCGGGCCGCTAAAGTAGATAACCGGTCCGCCGTAAACCTGTGCATCAACCGCACCATCAAAGGGCTGCGTAGAGATAATCGTCGGCGTTGGCACTGTTGTAAAACGCCATTCCAGCGGCGGCACCGCTACCGTGCCGGAAGCGTCAAAGACCTGACCCGCCGGGTACCCGGTGACATACGTTGTCGATAGATCAAGCAGCGCATCCGGCGTAAACATGAAGCCATCCCCGGTATCGTTCCATTCAAACGACCCGGCCACCGTCCCGGATGCTTGCGACGCTGGCCGCAGATAAAACGCGGACTCTAAGCTCGCTTGATCCACTGGCAGATTAAAGACCATCTGCACCCGTTGATCTAGCGGCACCTCTGCGCCTTCATCAATCGGCATTACTTCAATCACAGATGGCGGCGTTGTCGTAAATCCCCAGGAAAACGGCGAATCTAAAGTCGTGCCGTCAGCAGCTTGCAAGCCCGCCGGGACGGTCACGGTGTAGGTTACGCCACCACCCCACGCTATCGCCGGGCGGAACGTGTAAATCGCCGTGTTGAGCCATTCCCCTGTGCCATCAATGGCGGGGGTGATTTGTAGAGGGTTGGGCAAGTCTTGCATTTGCGCCACGCTGCCCAAAGGCACGACGGGGCGATCAAAGATCACTGTGATGACAGCATCCCCGGCGACATTGGGTGTCCCCGGTGCCGGTAGCACTTCAACCACCTGTAAAGCATCATCTTGTGCGCTCGTCATGCCGACGCTCAACGCCAATATGATAAGCAGTAAGAACCAAAAACGTCGCATCATGCGTGTTGTCCTTTACGAATAGTATCGTCATTCACATATTATAGGACGATTAGGTCAGCACGAAAATCACGACTGCCCCACGCTCAACCCACGTTTGTCAGTTTGATGTTGAAAACTTCCTTAAATGCCTGCCAGTGTAACGCCAAGATTTCCCGCGAGAAATGGCGCACATAAAAACGTGTACGCACCCAATCACGCGGGACAGGGCTGGCATAATGGGTAACATCGTAAGTGCCGAAGATCCAGCTTGCACGGAGCATATGAAAACTATCCGTCACTAACGCCGCATCTGCAAAGCCTGCATCTTCCATAATCTGCCGGGTATAGATGGCGTTTTCTTCCGTACTACGGCTGCGTTCTTCCAGCAGAATAACCGCAGCCGGAACGCCATTTGCCCGCAAGACTTCCGCACAGGCACTGGCCTCACTCCGGCGTTGTCTGTCACCAATGCCACCCGTACAGATCACGGTCGGCGCGATGCCTTGTGCATAAAGCCGCGATGCCCACACCGACCGTCGATACAGCGCATCACCGGGGCGACCATCACGGCGCAAACCTGACCCTAAAACGACAATCACATCAGCAGGTTGTGTGTTGTTCTCTTCACCTGTCGTATAGATCAAAACAGCCAGTACAACGATGACCAATGCCCAGATCACCGCGCCGACCATCACTACAATTACACTGTTTTTAAGCGTCAAATAGCGTTTCATCGACCACCTAATGCAAGACGCGACCCGGTGGGTTCATCTGATCTTCTGGCGGCTCCTCTACGGATTGCCCCAATAGCCAACCGTCAAGGGACGTCAAGCGGACACGCATAATAGGCAAAATACTATCCCAAAAGGTGATGCTCGGCATAGGGGATAACACCGTCACATCGCGCAGATGCATATAGCGGATCGGCGCGGGGAAGTCCATCACCTCGTCATTATCATCATCGTGGTCATCATCGTTTAAGGTGACGCTTGTCTCCGCTAAATCGCGGAAGTCGAGCGCCTCAAGGATGGCTTTGGCTGCATCCTCATCCAACTGTGCCAAGCCCGCCTTAAACCGCTCGCGGAAGACGCGGGTCAATTCAGAAAGATAGATTTGCTCACTGACAATCGTACCCGTGAGTACCATCCCACGCATGAACAAGGTAACGCCAATTTCCGCCCCCATCACGTTGACCACTGTCCGCACGATGTCGGAGAGCAAAAAGTCCGGCTCTAGCCAAAAGCCGTCTGCGGTTACACCATCGCCCATCATGCTAGAAAAGAAATCTTCAAAATCATCCATTGGGATCACCTCATCGTCACATAAAAAAACCGGGGCGTTTGCCCCGGTCAAATCTAGCATTCACTATAGCCACACGTCAAGCACTTTCGACAACCCTCCGCCCGAATGAGCGAGATTGTGCCACACGACGGACACAAGTCCGCCCCGTTCATCGCATCAGACAATTTATCTGTTGCGGCTGGCTCTGGTGCTACTGGCTCGGCGGGTGTTTCCTCTTGCGGGATGCTGTTCATCATCGGCAAGTTAAGCTGTTGTGCATGATCTTGCGGGAAGTAGTGTTCTTCCAGCGCCCGCGCGACGGAATCCGGCAGCGAGATCACCCGCTTAGGACCAAAGCCAACCGACCGCGCCCCGCCAATATCACGCAATTGCTCGATGATGAGCTTAAGCATTTCGCGGCGGTTATGCGGGTCTGTCGTCCGCAACGACAGCGAGATCATGCGGCCTAAGCCTTCAGCATCGGCTTGCAGGTCGCTCCCGGCCTTACCCGGCGCGGTGATGAACACCTCAAATGGATAGCCGTGCTCATCACTGTTAATCGTCACGTAAGCCGTGCCGAATGGCGTTTGAGCATTCACCGTCACACCTTGCAGCTTTTGCGGGCGTGGATACACACGATGCGGGGTGGCGACTTGCTCGACCTTGGCTTTTTCCTCGGTCTTCTCGTCATCCTTCTTGAGCATCAACACCTGTTCATCGCGGCTGCCATCACGGTAGATTGTGCCGCCCTTGCAGCCCAAATCGTACATATACTCGTAGAGTTCGCGGGTCTGGTCTACGGTGTATTCATTGGGTACATTGCAGGTCTTACTGATCGCGCTGTCGATCCACCGCTGGAAAGCCCCCTGCACGCGCACATGCTCACGCGGGGTTAAGTCCATCGCCGCTGCGAAGTAACCCGGCAGTTGATCGATCTCTGGATGTTGCTCATAGAATTCTTCGACAATCGGCACGTTTTCTTCGTGCAACCCCAAGCGACTCTTGCGGTAATACACCCAGGAGAAGAACGGCTCAATACCCGTGCTGGTATTAACCATCGTCCCCGTCGTGCCGGTCGGCGCTTGTGTGAGCAACGTCACATTGCGGATGCCATTTTCGCGCACCATCTCGCGGATGTCGTCCGGCATCAATTGCATAAACCCGCTTTCCAGGAATTTTTCCGCGTCAAAGCGAGGGAAAGCGCCCTTTTCTTTAGCGAGTTCAACGCTGGTTTTATACGCTGTCTGCGTGATGAACCCATATACTTTATCGATGAAATCAACCGACTCTTCGCTACCATAGCGGATCTTAAGGCGGATCATCAGTTCAGCGATGCCCATCGTACCCAGGCCAACGCGCCGTTCGTCACCTTGTACCTGCGCGTTTTCCTCGAAGAAGTACGGCGTAGAGTCAATGACGTTATCCAAGAAGCGCGTCGCATAAGCAACAGTTTGCTCTAAGTCATCCCAAGCGACATCATCATTTTCCGCGTCATAAAAGCGCGACAAATTAATAGCGCCCAGGTTACAAACAGAGAAGCCACCTAAAGGTTGCTCGCCGCATTGATGTGTTACTAAACCACTTACAATCATTGAGTGTGTGATAGGCTCTGTAATATCGTAAACATCTTCAACACCATCAAGTGTAACACTCTCTACGACAGCCAAAAACTTCTCTTGTCTTGGCCCAACCTGATAATCTGCAATGCGCTCTGACAAAGATTGATTTTTATAGTTCATCAAGAAACCAATTTCGTCCCGAAAGCGCAGTATATTCGACTTACCAATATGAAGTTCATGTTGTGCTTTTGTCAGGTATTTTTTCTGTCCACCTTTACCGTCAGGCATATCACGGTATTGTTCTTTACGTCGATTTTTGAAAATTCGACTTGCAATCCCAAAATTCGACAAGACTTGCTGAACATCTAACAATAGAGGCAGATAGCTCGAGGCTAAGCGAATAACGGTTGCGTTACTGGTTGTCTGCTGCACACTACCATCAGCGGTGAACAAGGCTTGCAAAAAGCCGCGCTGCATGTCTTCTGTACCTTGGAAAACCGCTTCCGGCACTTGGAACTTATCTTCACGCAGACCGTGTTCTTCCGCGACACGCAGTAAACGCTCGGATTGTACCCGTGCTTCGTCACGATCCGCAACATCGACCACACCGACAGTATATTTGCGCGTGGTGTGCGTGATCATCGGCGCAACAAGTTCATCGACATAACCCGCAAATACCGGCGCAAGCTCACGCTTTTCTTCACCGAAGAACGATAACACCGCACGATCTGCCTTAAGTGTGCCATCCCCGACCAACCAGCCTAAAATACGCCCAAGCTCAAGCGAGCCTTGCTGTCCAAACCCACCCTTACGGTTCAAGATATGGATTTTCTCGCCCGGTTCCAGATCACCCAACTCGACCCAACCACTAGGGGTCATGATACGGTGGTCAGCCGTTGCTCTCAGCGAATATCCTTCTTTGGTCTGCAAGCGGAAAACAGGCTTTGTTCCAGTCATGAATACCCGTGTTGCGGGTGTTGTCGCCTGTTCCAAGCCAAAGCGTCCATCAATAACGGCTTCGATCTTAGTCTCGTCGTTAAAGAGATCAATCGCCTTGACCATACCTTGGTCGGTGTAGATGCGGGTATCCCCTGTAACACACGGGTTCGTGCTGATGAGGGGGTTAAAGTACCACGAGTTTGCCATCTTGTTACTGCGCTCGCGGAACCAAACACCCGGTTCCGCACTTGCCCAAGCACTCTCGATGATGGCATCCCATAATTCACGCGCTTTGATCGTCTTGTAGTGGATGATACGACGACCTGCTGCACTCCAAGTATCCAGATCACCATCCCACAGTTCGTCATAATCCGGGTCGGACGTATCCGGGAACATCAAATCCCAATCGTCATCCGCCTTCACCGCTTCCATCAGCTTGTCGGAAATACCAACGCTGATATTGGCATTGGTGATGTTTCCCGCTTCGCGCTTGCTGTTGATGAAATCAAAGACATCAGGATGCCAATCATTGAGGATTAACATCAACGCGCCACGCCGCGAACCGCCTTGTTCGATCAAACCAGTGACGAAGCTATACAATGCGCCCCAGGATACCGACCCGCTCGAACGGCCATTCACGCCTTTTACATAAGCATGGCGTGGGCGCAGTGTAGAGAGGTTGATACCCACACCGCCACCGCGTGACATGATCTCTGTCATTTGGGTCAGTGTCGTCATAATGCCATCACGCGAGTCATGCGGAGATGGAATTACATAGCAGTTATAGTAAGTGAGGTTTTGATCCGTGCCAGCCCCCGTGAGGATGCGACCACCAGGGACAAACTTCCAGTCATCCAACACCCAACGGAATTTCTTCTCCCATTCGGCTTTGCGCTTAGGGTCTGTTTCAATATCAGCGATACCCCGTGCAACACGATCCATCATCTGCGCAGGGTCTGTTTCAAGCGGTTTATCGACATGCTCAATGTCACGGGTGACTATCTCGCCATCCAGTAATTCGATCGTCACTTTCGGCAAATCTATCGCCGTGACTTTACCGATTTCTCGCTGACCTGTCTGTGGATTAACGACAACAATCGCCGTATCGCCCACAGCTAACGTCTCACGAGTCATGTCTTTTTGTGCGTAACGATCCAGAAAAATCTTATAGCCCAGGTCATGGAGCGCGTTCTTCGCCCTGGATTGAACCATTCTTCACTCACCTCGCCATTAACTAAGAATACAAAACTAAGGGGCACGCATGTGTATCATCAACATGCCCTTAGAGGATACAAAATCTTACAAAATTATAACGTTTAAATTGATAAGAAAACCCCAAGTAGATGGGGTATTTTTATCGTGTGGATATTTAACTCTCTGTGTCTTTTATAGCACGTTGACGAACAATTGTCCACTAAAACGGCGGTAGTTTTCGGTTAGAAACGCATTTAGGTTTTGGTAAGGACTTAAACCTTCATCAACTAATGATTTTGTACCCAGCACACTAACAAGCTGGGGCACAAAGTACCGTTGTGCCCCGTGATGCTGCTACTTACGGTTACGCCGCAAAAATGGCGGAATGTCCATGTCGTCTTCGTCATATACCCGCGAATTAAAGTTGTCCTGTTGTGGACGCTGCGGTTGTTGCGGTTGCTGGCGCACCTGCGGTTGTGGTGGTGGTGGTTGCTGCTGTTGCGGTTGTTGTTGCTGGCGCGGTTGTGGCTGCTGCTGACGCGGTTGTTGGCGTGGTTGCTGTGCATCAAGCCGTGTCTTGACGCGGCTTTGCTCAAAGCCCGTTGCAATCACGGTAATGCGAACCTCATCGCCCATGTCGTCGTCAACCTGCGCACCAAAGATCATGTTCACGTCTGGGTGTGCGCTTTCCTTAATGATCGCTGCCGCTTCGTTGACCTCAAACAGGCTCAAGTCCACGCCACCTGTGATGTTAAACAGGATACCGCGTGCGCCGTCGATCGTCACATCGAGCAAACCGCTGCTGATCGCCGCTTCTGCCGCTTGACGGGCGCGATCATCGCCATCAGCACGGCCAACGGCCATCAATGCCGCGCCGCCCTCGGACATAATCGTGCGCACGTCGGCAAAGTCCAAGTTAATTAACGCTGGGACGGTAATCAGTTCGGAAATCCCCTGAATACCTTGGCGCAGCACGTCATCCGCCAGGGAGAATGCTTGCTGCAAGCTCGCCCGCTTATCTGCAATTTGCAGCAGACGGTCATTGGGGATGACGATCAATGTATCCACTTCACTCTTGAGCGTCTCAATACCGGACTCTGCGATTTGCAGGCGGCGCGTACCCTCAAATGTGAAGGGGCGCGTCACCACGCCAATCGTCAAAGCGCCAAGCTCTTTGGCGATCTGCGCGACCATCGGTGATGCACCGGTACCCGTACCACCACCCATACCGCTGGCGATGAATACCATATCCGCACCGCGCAAGACTTCGTAGAGGTCGTCAGCACTTTCTTCGGCAGCTTTGCGGCCAATCTCCGGGTTACCGCCTGCACCAAGCCCGCGTGTGAGCTTATCGCCAATGCGGATGCGCGTTTTGGCCTTAGACAGCATCAACGCTTGGTTATCTGTATTGACAGCGATAAACTCCACGCCGCCCAAGCCTTCATTGACCATACGATTAACGGCATTACCCCCGCCGCCACCAACACCCACGACCTTAATCTGGGCGAAACCTTCCCCTATTGCAAATTCATCCATATCCATGTTGGGCCTTACCCTCTACTCGTCGAACGCGATTGCGTATTAGCTTACTGAATTAACTGTATTTTACGCATAGCAAGTTTGTTAGCAAATTCAAACCTCGTCATCTGGCAGCAGACGACGGAAGAAATTTCCTAAAATCTGACCGATGCGCGACCCGGAAGCCGCTACACCCGCCTCTATTCGTGATTCTACAATGCTATCCATCTCTAGGCCAAGCCGTAGCAGGCCGACACTGGTACTAAAGGACGGGTGCCGCAGTGCATCGGCCATCCCCGTGAGCTTTTCCGGCTTTGCCAAGCGTACCGGCATATTTAAAACATTTTGCGCCACTTCACGGATACCTGGCAAATTAGAAACGCCACCTGTAATCACCGCACCTGCCCTTAGCAGTCCATCATAACCGCTACGCTTGATTTCTTTAAGCGCATATTCAAATATTTCAGAAACCCGTGCTTCGATGATACCAGCAAGTTCAATGCGTTGAATTTCTGTCGGCATTCCTTCGCCGAAAGGCTCAACTAACAGTGTTTCTAATGGATCTATCATCTTAGGCACAGCATGACCGTATTGTACTTTAACTGCCTCCGCTGTGTCGAACGGGATATGTGTTAAATACGTGATGTCGTTGGTCAGATGATCACCACCCAGGGATAAGACCGCCGTGTGCCACACAGTCCCCTCAATAAATATTGCTAAGTCAGTTGTCCCACCGCCAATGTCAATGACGACCGCGCCCATCTCCCGCTCTTCCGGCGTGAGCACTGCATCACCAGCCGCTAACGGGTTGAGTATGAAGCGGTCAACCGACACACCAGCCGCTTCTACGGCTTCTTCCAGGTTTGCTACACTCGTTGTCGATGCGGTGATAATGTGCGCTTCGACTTCCAAACGGAAACCGTGCATACCCAGCGGCGAACGCACGCGCTCTTGGCCATCTAAGGCATAGCTACGCGGGATGACGTGCAGCACCTCACGGTTATGCGGTATCGCAATCGCCCGCGCTGCATCCATCGCCCGTTCGAGATCGTCCGTATTCACGCCACGCTGCCCGGTGATGCCAACCGCCCCCCGGCTGATGAGTGATGTAATGTGGCTCCCGGCCAAACTGACAAACGCCCGCTTGACCAAATACCCGCTGCTTTTTTCCGCTTTATGCACCGATGCCGAAATCGCTGCGGTCAACTGCCCTAAATCTGTGACGATCCCCTTCTTCATGCCCCGGCTTGGCTCAATGCCAACGCCAACGACAAAAATATCATTCTCGCGCACATCGCCGATGACCGTACAAATTTTATGCGTCCCAACATCTAAGCCAATTACCAACTCACTCATAGCAGAATTCGACGCTCCCACAGTAATAGACCGCATCCAGGTCAGCTACATTGATTTCCACTGGGGTGATGCCCCGGGCTAACAAATCGTCGCGCAAGGCTTCATAAACGCGCAACTTGTTCACGATATTATCGCCTGTGCCTAGCCACACATCCCAACTACTGCCCTGTTCACGAAAGCCTAAGCCTTTCACCGCATTATAACGCAAGCCCGGCAAACCGGAGGCGGTGCGTTGTAATTGCAGCACCCCAGTCACCACTTCCCCCGGCACAGGGTCCCCCGGCAAACGCGGCGTATTAAACGAGTCATCCGCAATGACATGGATTAACTCCGGGAATTGCTCGTCATCACGGGGCGCACGCAGCACATTACCATGAATGTCCAACAGCACCCGCACGCCGGATTGCGTCCATAATAAAGAAGGTTTACGCTCATCAATCACAATCGTCACCATATCCGGCGGCCACCCAATGCGGACATCCGCCTCAGCGATCAACGGTGTCGCATCCAGCAGATTTTGGCGCACGTCATCCGGGTTCACCCAAAATAGATGATCCTCCGCAATATCCGCATAGCGGAAGACTTCGCTTTCTTCGAGATACTCCGCACCCTCTAGCACGATGCTCTGCACGGTGAATAAATCCGTCAGGAAGAAGACCCCCAGCACCAACCCCAACCCGACCACAATACCACCGCTAAACAACCGCCAGCTAATCGTGATTTCGTCACGGGCGCTGTGCTCAGGTCGTTGAGTCGTTTTATTACCCGGTTGCCATACGCCCGGCTGACGGGCGGCGGCTTGGCGTTTTTGTTGGCGAGAACGCGCAGAGGACATGGCACATATTCCAAAAACAAACGATAAATCTAGCTTATCATAAGGTTACAATCGCATTGTATCAACCACAGAGCACACTAAACAAACCAATTTCCTACAAGCTCAACTTCTAATTCCAACTCAACCCCTTGCGTTTGCAACACCGTTTGCTGCACATGGCGGATGAGCGCATAGTAATCATCAGCGCGTCCGTCTTTCGCATCACTATTGACAATGAAGTTCGCATGAACGGGCGACACCGTCGCACTCCCTACCTGATAACCCTTTAGACCCGCCGCTTCGATCAAACGCCCGGCATAATCTCCCGGCGGGTTTTTGAATATACTGCCTAAGCTAGCCCCCGGCGGTTGGGGGGG
>DAOTTT010000096.1:0-13273 GCA_034437635.1 Anaerolineae bacterium
GGTAGCACACCGCGCACGATCTTTTGTCCGATGCACGGTGATAGCTACACGCGCCAACCATGCTTTCCTCCACCCGCTAAAGACGGGTGGTTTCCAGCAAGGAGGTTTTGAGGAGGTTTTGATGAAGCCCACCCCGAAAGGGATCACACTGAATAAGACGGAAGGCTATCTTGAAATCGTCTGGAACATTGACGATGAGGTCAGCCAATATCCGTTGCCCCAATTACGCGAAGCCTGCCCCTGCGTCGAGTGTCGCGGGGGGCACGCTTACATGACACCACAGTATGATCCCGACAATTTATTGACGATCCCGCTTACCCCGGCACGCTCTTATGGTGTTGCTGCGCTGGATCTCGTCGGCAATTACGCCATCCAACCCACATGGGATGACGGTCACCAAACCGGCATTTATACATGGGAGTACCTCTATAAGCTGCGCCCACAAGCAGAATAGTTGACAAAAAACTCATCTTTTTACCATTTTCATATGAAAAAAGGTGAGTTTTCTATTCAATCTTCTCTTTCTCATCTGGTTTCGTATGATTTGCACAACTTTAAATGAATGTTCACACCTATTTATCTTTAATGTTGTCTTCATCTTCGTTATAATGAGTGGCGTTGGCAAAGTCGCCAAAATGTCTGTAACTTTCTGATGTTTGAAAGGAACACAAACTAATGAAACGTACTAAAATGCTTTTGTTAACTGCCATACTGGCGCTCGTACTGATGAGCATGGGGCCAGCAGCGGCAAAACAAGATGCACTCCTCATCTGGGTTGATGGTGAGCGCACCGATGTCATGACCGAACTTGGCACTCAATACGAAGATCAATTTGGCATGCCAGTTGAAATTCGTGAGATTGGCTTCGGCGAAGCCCGCCAAGAACTGTTGAACTTCGGCGAGTCTGGTGAAGGCCCCGATATCCTCATCCAACCGCACGACACCGTCGGTCAGTTGGTTGACAACAGCGCCATCATCCCGATTGAACTGGGCGAACTGGAAAGCCTGTTCACCCCAGAAGCCATTGAACTCTTCACCTATGAAGGTCAACTGTGGGCACTCCCCTACCAGACCGAAAACGTTGCGTTGATCCGCAATGTTGAATTGGTGCCGGAAGCCCCAGCAACCTGGCAAGAAGTGACTGAAATCACCCGTGCCCTGCGCGAAAGCGGTGATGCTGAATATGGCTTCTTGGTTCAAACTGGTGATGCCTATCACAACCACCCCATCTATAGCGCCTTCGGTGGCTACATCTTCGGTCGTACCGATACTGGTGGCTTCGACCCGGCAGATGTCGGTTTCGACAGCGAAGGTGGCTTGGCCGCTGCTGAATGGTACGGTGACATGTACCAAAATCAACTGATGGTACCCAACGTTAATGACGATGTGGTCTTCTCCTTGTTTGAAGAAGGCGACCTCGCTATGTTCGTTACCGGTCCCTGGTTCAGCCAACGTATCACCGACGCTGCCGATGCGGGCGGTTTCGAGTTCGCCATTGACCGCTTCCCCGGTGCAGAAGGCGGCCTGGAAGCCGGTATTCCGTTCCGTGGTGGGCAGGGCTTCATGATTAGCGCCTTCAGCGACAAGCAACTACAAGCGCAACAATTCCTGCTGGAATTCATCGCGACCCAAGAAGCCATGCAACGTCTGACCCAACGCTTCCCGGTCTTCGCTGGCGTAACCACCGAAGACGTTAACATCCAAGGGTTCATCAATGCTGGCTTTAACTCCGTGCCAATGCCGAACATCGTGGAAATGTCCGCAGTGTGGGCAGGTGCCGGTAACGCCCTGACCCTCGCCAGCCAAGGCGAAAACGCAGTTGCCAGTTTTGAAGACGGCGCTGCACAGATCCGCGAAGCTATTGTCATCGTCCAATCCGACGAGCGCGTTATCAGCCTGCCCGGTAGCTTGGGTGATGAAGCTGGCTGTGCTAGCGACTGGGATCCGGCTTGCGAAGCGACGTTCCTGCAATCACAAGGCAACGGCATCTACACCTTGACAGTCACACTCCCGGCTGGTGAATACGAATATAAGGTCGCCGCTGACGGTGCTTGGGCAGAGAACTATGGCCTGGGCGGAGAAGCTGACGGTGCCAACGTACCGCTAGTCCTAGAAGAAGAAACAGAAGTCACCTTCACCTTTGATGACAACACCAAGACCATCATCGACAGTGTCTACGGCGAACGTGTTGCAGAAGACACTGAAGAAGCCATGGAAGAAGAAGCCATGGAAGAAGAAGAAGCTATGGAGGAAGTCGTCATTGAATCTGTTAGCGTGCCTGGCGACTACCAAGCAGCTGCCGGTTGCGAAGGCGACTGGGACCCGGCTTGCGAGGTAACTACCATGACCGACAGTGGCGACGGCACCTACACCCTGACCGTGACCCTCCCGGCTGGTGAATACCAGTACAAGGCGGCCATCAACGGCACCTGGGATGTGAACTACGGCGCAGAAGGTGCGCTTGACGGCGATAACCTCGCCCTCTCCCTGAGCGAAGAAGCTGAAGTGACCTTCACCTTCGACGCTAGCACCAACGTTATCGAAGCCACCACTGGCTAAACTAGAATCCTTATGGGCATTCAAAGCCAAGAGGCCAGGTCATCAGACGGTGACCTGGCCTTTTCAAAAAATGGAGGTAATCCACTCTGGGGAATTTTGCGCATTGTCGGCTTAATGGCACTCAATGCAGTGTCATTGGTCGTGGTTTATGCCTTAATTGCTGAGGGTGATGTCGGGCTGGGCATTATATTGGGTCTTGTCACCATCGGTGCCAACCTCATCGCTTATGTGCCAGCATTATATCCACTGCGTTGGATGCTGCCGGGTTTGATCCTTATTACCTTATTGGTTATTTATCCGGTCATCTTCACCGTGAGTACGGCTTTTACCAACTACGGTGACGGTCACCTGTTCCAGAAAGATGTTGCCGTTCGTCTCATCAGCGAACGCGGCTATGTACCTGATAACGCTAGACGATTTAACTACACTGCTTACACCGCAGGCGAAGAAGATTATGCACTGTGGTTAGTTGATGACAGCAGCGGCGAAGTGTTCTTCGCCAAACCAGGGGAAAGCCTGCAACCCGTTGACCTCGATCAGTTCGGCTTCCAACTGCCCGGTGACCCCACAGCAGGCGGCTTTACCGAGCTAGAACAAGTCGGGCCGCTCATTGGGGCCATCGGTGGGCAAAACACCGAGTACACATTCGATGAACCTGTTGGCATCATCCTGGTCACTATGGGTTCTGCCGCCAATGTAGAAACTGATGCACGTTATGTCGTCACAGCCACCCAACAGACCATCTACGACCGCGAGACGGACAACACCTATGATGTCACCGTCTTAGAGCGTGACGGCGATTTCGGCTTCGCATGGGAAGACGCAGAGCGCAACACCTATCTAGCACGCCCCGGCGAACCAGTTATCATCAACAACGCGCCGATTATCGAAGGTTACGAACAAGTTGACCTCGTCACATTACAAGAAGCTGGTATCGAAACGCTGGAATACAGCGCACCTATCAGCGAGATTGTCATCGGTAGTGTTGATGAAGTTCAAATTGATGACTTCGGCGGTGCAACACTTTACCCGTCTTTGGTTTTCGACCCTGAAGAACTGTTGACCATCGACCAGAACACAGGCGCAATCTTTAACACGACGGTCTACCAAAACCCAGCCGGAGAATACACCTTCTGGCTTACGGAGACCAACCTAGAGAGTATTAACAACGCCTTTGTGCTTTTCCCTGGGGAAAATCGACGCGAAGTCGAATTGTCTGACCGCCGTCTGCTGCGCCGTTTGGACATTGACCTCGCACCAGGTACGATCATTCCAAACCGGGTCGGCCTGTTTGAGCGCGTAACCCCTAGCGACGAAATCCTTGGGCTAGAACGACCAGAAGTCACCGTTGGCTTTAAAGTGGACTCGTTCGACTTTGACGCCGAACTTGTGCTCGACCTAGAGCAAGGTGTGACGGTGAATTACACCAACGGCCTTATCTACTTTACAGACTTGTATCAATCCGATAATGGTGACTACGCCCTATGGATGGTCGCGGACCGGATTGAACGCCGCTCTGTCACACAGATTTTGGCACGGCCAGATGGCCCACTCATGCTAGATGGCACGCCGTCCGAGTTTGAAGGATATGAGCGGACAATCACCGACGAAGAACGCGCTAATGCCGTTGAATTCCTGGAGACGATCGAAACCGATTACTTCGGCGCACCAGGTGAAACCGCATCGGAGCGTGTCGGCATCAACGAGCAACAACTCGGCCAAGCGGGGCAGCCCTTCTTGCTCCGTTATGTCTATAACGAAACCGAACAGATCTTTGTGGATCTTTCCAGTATTGATGCAACACAATTCAATATCGAAGACCTCAACCTTGATACCCGCAACCCGGTGACGATTGAAGGCTTTGCCAACGTCTTGATGTACAAAGCCAACGATACCGATGGTAACTTCGAGCCGGTGCGGTTGCGTTTGGTTTATAATGAACCGTCTGAAGCCTGGGTTGACCTCAACACCGTCAGCGATCAAAATCTTGCGGAGATTGATGCTGATGTGATCGCAGAAAACGTACTGGGGTCATTGCCTGGGTTTGGCAATGCGGCGCTCTACCAAGAATTTGCAGAACAAAACATCTTCGCACCAACCGGTTTCACATATGACGCAGCAGAAAACACTTTCGTCAGTCCAGACGGCAATACGTTTGTCTTCAACGAAGAAGCAGGTGTGTACACCCCCCCCGGTTGGGTCTACAACGAGACAACCAACACTTTCTTCAACCTCTCAGAACTCGGTGAACTTGACCTCAACGGCATTGACCTGCAACAGATCGACCCCGATCAAGCGGGCGATCTCCTGTCGAGCGAACTTTCACGTTATAACTTCTTTGAAGATCAAGAAGTGTTCGCACCGGAGGGGTTTGTCTACAACGCCGCTGCACAAGCATTCGTCGATGTGGATTCGATCCCGTCACGCTTTGACATCAGCGATGTTGATGTTGCGACGGTTGACCTTGACAGCAACGAAGCCTTTGAACGTGCTGACATCTACTACTTCGACGATGCAACAGATAGTTACGTCACCCGGCAATTCGTCTATAACACCGTCTCAGAAGCCTATGTCAATACCAACGACATCCCCGAAGACCTAACCGGGGTAAACTTGGCAGAAGATAATCTCTTTGAGATCGAAGGACTAGAGCGCCTCTCATTGCTCAGTGTAGAAGCAGTGCGCGAGCCGTTCCTCTACGAAGGCAGCATTGAACCCGTCTTCAACGAAGCCCTTGGTGTCTATATTCTGCTGCCCGACGAAGAATATAGCGGCGTTGACCTGGGCGCTTACAACCCAGAGACCATAGCCACACTAGAAGACCTTAGCGCGGTGCGCAACCAGTTTAACAGCATTCGCATTAGCCCGCTGATCTACGGCGAAACGCTCGCTCGTCCGGTGCTGGATAGCGACCGCTTCATCCTGGGCATAGATAGCAGCGCAGCAGGGTTAACACCGGGGTATCGTGTCAATATCGGCCTGGATAACTTCCGCCGTTTGGTCGAAGACCCGCGCTACTACAGCCCGCTTCTGGACGTTTTCATCTGGACAGTGATCTTTGCGCTTGGTTCTGTGTTGACGACGTTTGTCGTGGGCTTGTTCATGGCGATCATCCTCAACGACGACAATATTCCAGCCAAGAAGCTCATCCGCTCCTTACTCATCATTCCGTATGCCATCCCTGGTGTGATCGGTATTTTGGTGTGGCAAGGTATGATGAACGAAAACCTAGGGATTATCACAAACACCTTCGCGGATGTGTTCGGGGTGCGCCCGCAATGGTTTACAGACCCCACAACCGCTAAAATCGCTATCTTCATCGTGAATTTGTGGTTGGGTTACCCCTATATGATGCTCGTCAGCAGCGGCGCACTCTCGGCCATCCCCAGTGACATCTACGAGGCGGCTGCGGTAGACGGCGCACGCCCGATGCAACGCTTCTGGAATATCACCTTGCCGTTGTTGCTTGTGACGATAGGGCCGCTGCTCATCGCATCGTTTACGTTTAACTTTAACAACTACTTGATGATCGAACTACTCACAGCAGGCGATCCACCGATACCGGGTACACCGACGGACGTAGGCTATACGGATATTCTTATCAGTTATACCTATAATCTTGCGTTCGGCACGTCACGCGGGGCGGATTATGGCTATGCGTCGGCGATTACCATCGTTATCTTCGCATTGGTCGCCGTTGTGACGCTGTTCCAATTCCGCTTCACCAAACAATGGGAGGAGGTCGGCGAAAATGTCTGAGGTTAAAAAGCAACAACAAGACGTTATTCACACGAATACCGGTGGCTCTGGCGATCATCAGTCGTCATCCGGCATGGTTGTATCACGCAATGAACAGATCACGACTTTGACAATCCGCCTCGTTGTGATCTCGCTGGCGTTAATCTTCGCCCTGTTTCCGATCTTGTTTGTGGTATCATCAGCCATCAACCCGACCGGGCAGCTTTCAACGCAATCGCTCATACCGTCAACCATCGAAGCCCCATCAGATCTCATTGCCAACTTTCGCGCGTTGACGGTCGATGAATTGGATACCTTCCCCTTCTGGAATTGGATCCTCAATTCGTTCATCGTCGCCGGGACGAGCACAATCTTGGTGGTGCTCATCACTGCCTTGAGCGCCTATTCGTTTAGCCGCTTCCGTTTTACTGGACGACGGCAATTACTGCTAGGCATCTTGCTCATCCAGGCGTTCCCGAACCTGCTGTCGATGGTGGCTTTGTTCCTCATCTTACTAGAAATCGGGCGCTTGGTGGATACGATCCCACAAGTTCTACCCTTCCTCGATTTTATCAACTGGAACTTCTTAAACCTGTTCGCGTTGGATAGTCTCGGCGGTTTGATCTTGATCTACATGGGCGGTGCGATGGGCATCAACACTTGGTTGATGAAGGGGTTCTTCGACTCCATCCCGCGCGACATTGACGAATCCGCACTGGTAGATGGAGCCTCCCACTGGCAGATCTTCTGGACGTTGATCTTCCCATTGGTGCGCCCCATCTTGGCGGTTGTCGGCGTGTTGGCCTTTGTCGGCACGTTTAACGAGTTCGTCTTGGCGCGTATCGTCTTACGTGATAAAGAAAGTTGGACGCTCATGGTCGGATTGTTCAACTTTATCAACGCGGACTTTAACCGTGACTGGGGCAAGTTCGCAGCCGGGGCGTTAATCTCCGGTACGCCAACGGTGATCTTATATCTTGCCTTGCAAGATCAGATCGTCGGCGGCCTAACCCAAGGCTCTGTTAAGGGATAAGGCTTTTCCAGAGAATAAACGCTTCGTGATGTGGGGGGGTGATACCTTTGCCCTCACCCCCCGCCCCCTCTCCCGAACGTGCCTTCGGCACTGGGATAAAAATGCTTTTGTAAGTCCCTCTCCATGAGGGAGAGTGATTTAGGGTGAGGGCAAAATGGCGTTTTCCTGAACAGCTCATTATTTTCTTGGAACAGCCTAAAACAAAAAGCCCGGTCATATGACCAGGCTTTTTTCTTGTGGAAATATGGACTAACCGCCCGTGCCGAAGCTGTCAGGTGTCCATGTGGGGCGCAAAGTCGGTGTGAGCGTGGGACCACTTGGCTCTGGCGTTGCTGCATTGCCTTGATAGAACAAGTTGGTATCGTTAAACAGCAAGAACGACGACGACGCGAGATTATCCACGATCGGATCCGCAGCGGTATAGTTGCACTGATCAACCTCCGGGATGAAGCCCTCGCGCACAACATCAAGCGGTTGCGCCGGGTTGTAGTAGTTATAGACCATGCGCGATGTCTCCGCGAGTGCCGGGAGCGACTGCCCAAACTGCAAGAAGTTCGGCTCGTGGAGCATCATCACCATGACGTAATCCCCACCGGGCGTAAAGAAAACCCCGGCGTTACCGTGCGTGTCATTAATCCAACCGTGTTTATGCGACACACGAATATTAGCAGGCACCCCCGCCTTGAGCAGACCGTCAACGGTGTTTTCGCTCATGATGTACAGCATTTTACGGCATTCCTGGGGTGTAAATGCGCCATTAAAGTTATCAATCAACGGGCCGCTTTCGTTGTAAGCACATTGATAAATGTTGCTCAACAACCAGCCCATCTCCTCAACGGTGACTTGATTAGTGGGGTTCGGGTTGGCCTTTGTTTGGTCGGCTTCCGTCTGTGGAATCGACACCGGACGCGGTAACGGCGTAGCAGTAGCGATCTGCGTGGTCGTGTCGTATGGCGCAGTGAGGAACGTATTCCGTAAGCCTAACTGCTGCAAGATGCGCGTAGTATCTTCCGCGCCTTGCAAGGCATCCCCCGCGCCGACGACTTCCAACATACGATTTGTAGCGACGTTCTCACTACAGATCATCGTATTGGCGATGTCACGGGCCTCCGGGTAACTTGGCGTACCGTTAATCGTGCCAAAGTACGCCAGCAAAATTGCAATCTTGTTGATGCTCGTACCGCTAAAAGCGAACTCCGCGCCGTAGGTTAACGCTTCGCCCGTTTGCAGATCCGCGAGATATAACGCCCCAAAGCGGCTCGTCTCCGGGACAAAATCTTGCCCCAAGACAAAATTCCACATAGTATCCCCTAACGCGGCAAATTCCCCGCTGATCGAGACTGGCTCTAAGCCGGGGATATTGCTGGAAACGCGCATAGCCGGGGTCGGCGTGAGCGTTGGCAGGTTAAAGTTTACGGTGCTGATAGCGTTTGTCGTGAAAACGTTGCCTGTAATCTCCAAGAGGTTATTGGCGATCCAAGCGAAGCCATTGGGCGATTCATCATAACGTACTTGCACCCAAGGGAATTGCGTATGATACCCCGTGATGGCGAACACATCCCCAGGGAAAGCCCGCCCGACAATCTGATATTCCACACCAGGGCCATAGCGCACGTTAATCTCGCCCTGTGTCGTCCCGGTCACACGGGCATCAATCGTCGGTGTGAGCGTCGGCCCTTGTGTGACAACCGGCTGCTCTTGACCAGTGACCGCGCCCAAAGGGGTCACACCAACAGCTAAAGTCGCCGTCGGTTCGCCGTTATCTACGGCAACAGGTACTTGTGTCGTAGCGGGCACGCCGGGGTCTGTCACCTCAGCGGAAGAAAACGGCACCACGTTGACATTCCCCGTAATCGTCACCAAATCTTGGAACACCCAACCAAGCGGCGCGGCAGTATCCAGCGTGCCCAACAGCAGCCAGGGGTAAAGCTCGCTGCGGCCAATCACCGGGTAGCGCGTACCTACGGATATTTCCCCGACGCGCTCACCATCCAAGCTCGGTATAGACCGTAAATTCGCGGTGCCGACGGCCTCCGCTGTGACACCTGTACCCTGCCCGATGACAAGCAAGAGCGGCATCACCATAAACAATGTAATCAATAGTATTCGTCTAAACATAATGCGACCTAATCCTTGCGGACAGAACGCACGCCATTATAGCACGATGCCCTCCACTTGCACCTGATGATTACGCTACGACGACAGATTATGTTAAACTCAGGACAATGAATAGTCTTTTATTTTCATTTGACAACTTTTCATAAGATAGGCTCCTATGACCTCCCTTAAGCCTTTTACAATTACCTTTGATAACGGCAATCAAGCGCAAGCGATCCGCACAACACCGGGCATCCAAGCGCAGCAAGCCCTCGACATCCTGAACCTTAATCATGTTAACGGCACAATCGTCATGCACGGCGGCGCAGCCAAAACCGACAACGCCTTACTGGACTCCATCCGCGTGTTCTTACGGCAGAGCATTATCCCGTTTGCACAAGCGAATCAATTTGTGTTGGTCTTTGGGGGGACGCGCTCCGGGGTCATGCAGGCTGTGGGCGATGCGTACCGCAAAGCAGGGGCGACTTTCCCGATGTTGGGCATCTGCCCCATTAACCCGGTCAGCTATCCCGGCCACCCCGCAGACCGTCACACCCCGCGCAAAGCGATCTTTGACAAGCACTTCGCAACGAAAGAACGTTATCCGCTGGATGACAACTACACGCACTTTATCCTATTGGAAGATGGGCACTTTGGCATTGAGTCACGGCTGATGGTGGATATGACACAGGTCAGCGGATTGCCGGGGGTGGCTATTTTAATCAACGGCGGGAAGATCAGCGAACATGAGGCGCTCTTACAACTTAATCGCCATCACCCGTTGATCGTCATTAAGGGATCTGGCCGGATTGCGGACGTATTCGCCACGCCCGACGCGGCCATTCATCAACGCTATCCAACGGATGTCCAGCCGATTATCATTGATCTCAATCAGCCGGACACCCTGCTACAAACGCTTAATTCAACGACGGGTCAGCAGCGCCATTCAGGTTAGCATCTTCGGCTTCTGCCGGTTGCTCGTCGTCTTCGTCGTCCACTTCGTCACGCTCCCGCATGATGGCGATACCGACAACTTGATCGTCATCAGCGACGTTCATCAGCCGCACGCCCTGCGTGCTACGGCCTGTCTCGCGGACGGCATCTAAGCCCGTGCGGAGCACCACGCCTATTCGCGTGATGAGCATAACCTCGTCCGTCTCACGGATCGCCCGGCTAGAGACGATCAATCCAACGCGATCATTCCGCGCAAGTGTGCGCACGCCAGAGCCATAACGCCCTTGCAGCGGGTATTGGTCTATGGGCGTGCGTTTACCAAAGCCATTACTCGTAACGACCATAATATGGGTGTGTTCGTCTTCGATCACATCCATCCCTGCGCAACGGTCATCATCAGCCAGCTTGATAGCGTTAACGCCGCCTGCTTGCCGCCCCATCACGCGAACATCATCTTCGTTGAAGCGGATGCTCTGCCCTTGCTCCGTGACGATGACAATATCTTGTTGGCCGTTGCTGTACTTCACCCAACCTAGATAATCATCCGCGTTGAGCGACATGGCGATCAAACCGCTGGGGCGCACATCCGCGAAATCTTGCAGATGCACCCGCTTGATGCGTCCTTGCTTGGTGACCATCACAAAGTACCAGCCTTCGAGGTCAAACGACGTAACTGGCAAAATCGCCGTGATGCGCTCGTTCTGCTCCAGAGGCAAAATCGCCTGGATAATCGTCCCCCGGTTGGCGCGGCCTGTCTCCGGGATGCGGTACGCCTTCTGCGAGTAGACTTTACCACGATCGCTGAAGAACAGTACAGAGTCCTTGCTACTGGAAAAGAACACGTCCTGCAAAGCGTCGGCCTCTTTGGTCGTCATGCCGCGCACACCTTTACCGCCGCGCCGTTGTGCGCGGTATTCGCTGGCTGGCACACGCTTAATATAGCCGTTGGATGTCAGCGTGATGACCACATCTTCATCGCGGACAAGATCATCTTCGTTGAAGTCCGCCTGCCCATAGATGATTTCTGTGTTGCGGTCATCGCCGAACTTCTCGTCAATTTCGACTAAATCCTCGCGGATGAGAGCGCGAATTTTATCCGGGGAGTTGAGCAAGTCTTCTAAATAGGCGATACGATCCATCACCTCGTCGTATTCCGTTTGGAGCTTTTGCCGCTCTAACGCGGCCAAACGGCGCAATTGCATCTCCAAAATCGCGTCTGATTGCGCTTCGCTCAGTTCAAAACGTACCATCAACTGTGCCCGCGCTGTTTCCACATCTTGCGCATTACGGATGGTCTGGATAACCAGATCAAGCGATGCAATGGCCTTGAGCAAGCCCTGCAAAATGTGCGCCCGTGCGCGGCGTTTGCCTAATTCGTATTCCGAACGGCGCACAATCACCTCATAGCGATGATCCAAATAGATCAACAAACTCCGCTTGAGGCTCAGGGTGCGCGGTTCACTTTTGACCAACGCCAACATCAAAATGCTAAATGTACTTTGGAGTTGAGTATATTTGTAAAGACGATTGAGCACAGTCTGCGGGGTCGCGCCACGCTTGAGTTCAACCACTAAGCGCATACCGTTACGGTCGGATTCATCGCGCAGGTCGCGCACACCGTCTAAACGCCCCTCGCGCACGAGCATTACAATACGCTCAATGATTGATGTTTTGCTCACTTGGTACGGGATGGAGTTAAAGACGATACGCATTGTATCGTTGCGACCTTCTTCGATGAACGATTTAGCCCGCACCGCCACACGCCCGCGCCCGGTCGCATACGCTTCTTTAAGCTCCTCATTGGCGATAATCTGCGCCCCAGTCGGGAAGTCCGGCCCTTTGACGTATTCCATCAGATCATCAACGGTGATTTCGTCCGAACGCTCGTAGTTGTCGATGATGTAAACCAGCGCCTCGATAATCTCGCGCAGATTGTGCGGCGGAATACTGGTTGCCATACCAACTGCGATACCGCTTGCCCCGTTAATCAGCAGGTTAGGCAACCGCGCCGGGAGAACGACAGGCTCTTGTTGTGTACCGTCATAATTGTCTTGATAGTCAACAGTGTTCATATCGATGTCAGCAAGCATGTTCTCGCTGATCGTCGCCATGCGTGCCTCGGTATAACGCATCGCCGCCGGGCTATCGCCATCTACACTGCCGAAGTTGCCTTGACCATCAACCAACATATACCGCAGCGAAAACGACTGCGCCATACGCGCCATCGCGTCATAAACTGCGCCATCCCCGTGCGGGTGATACTTACCCAACACCTCGCCGACGATACGCGCACTCTTTTTGTACGGGGTGCCGGGTCGCAGTCCCATGTCATACATCGCAAACAAAATACGCCGATGCACAGGCTTTAAGCCGTCGCGTGCATCTGGCAACGCACGACTTACGATAACACTCATCGCATAATCGAGATAGCTCCCGCGCATCTCGTCGTTGATGTCCATCGTCCGTACTGTACCGATGCCGTTTTCATTTTCCAGATCGCTACCATCAACCATAAACCGTGATACGCCCAACATCTATCATCAGGCGTTTCTCCTTTCCAACTTAAAGCACAAACCACCCAAAGTAGGTGGTGCGTTCCACGAAAAATGTGGAGATTATTCGCATTATTTCTACCATTAATTATACTATATTTTAGCCATATAAGCGAACATGGGTACTTAATGGGTATTTCATGCCATTATCCCTTACAATAGACACAATGAGACTTTAACCATCCTAATGAGAAAGGAGAAGAGGCGCGTCTAGACCTACGCCTGATTCAGTCAACGACCACCCGCTTCAGCGGGTGGCTTGCGGGAAACCGTAAGCCCATGTTGACCAGCCTCAGCCATGCCGAAGGGCAAGGGCTACGTTACGGGCGAATACATAGGC
>DAOTTT010000097.1:0-8994 GCA_034437635.1 Anaerolineae bacterium
GCCTATGTATTCGCCCGTAACGTAGCCCTTGCCCTTCGGCATGGCTGAGGCTGGTCAACATGGGCTTACGGTTTCCCGCAAGCCACCCGCTGAAGCGGGTGGTCGTTGACCGTTCTTAAAGGATCCCGTCACTCACAATACCAGTTTATGTGTTTTGAAAGGGGGAGAGCAGTAATGGATGATATGATTCGCTAGTGACACAAGTAAGATGACTGAAAGTCTACGCCGCCTGAAGGCGGGGGGTTTACACCCCCATTTACAGACAAAAATTGTAACTACTCAGATATGCGCTGATTTGTATGCTGCCCCGGTTCAAAACTGGGGACTAGCTAACCGCAAAGCCCATAAACGGGCTAATACAGCCCATTTATGGGCTTCTAAGAGTTTATGTAGCCATCGGCTTTGAGTGGGCAATATACACCTTAGCTGAGTAGTTACAAAAAATTACAGGTTACGTGACGATGCCCTTTGTCACGCCCATAAACAGTGACTCAAGATCTTTGATTTCTTCGTTAAAGCCGTAGATCAAAATTTCCGCTTGGTTGAGCTTCTGGTTGATGGTCGCAACGCCATCATCATCACCGCTGAAGTCAATTTGTACCCGTGAGCGCCCGCCTTTTGGCTCCAAAATCTGGATATTGAGCACGCCCTCAATGCTGCCGACGATTGACTTGACCTTCTGGGCGGCTTCGTCATCCTTGACGGTGACGACAATTTCCCGGTGTGGGGTAAGCTGGGCTTTCATTTCGTCCATGCTGCCCTGCATAATCATCTGTCCGGCTTCGATAATACCAACGTGCGTGCAGATGTTTTCCACATCGGAGAGAATGTGCGTAGAGAAGAAAATCGTCTTGCCCATCTTCGCCAATTCCACCATTAACTCGCGGATTTCAATACGGGCGCGGGGGTCTAGGCCGGACGCGGGTTCGTCCAAAATCAAAATACTGGGGTCATGCGCCAGTGTCCGCGCTAATGAAAGGCGTTGCTTCATGCCTTTACTGAGCTTATCCACCATATCTTCGCGGCGATGGTTGAGGTCCACCAGTTCCAATAGGTCGTTAATCAACTGGCGGCGTTGGGCTTCGGGGATGTCGTAACAGGCAGCGAAGAAATCGAGATATTCCCACACGCGCAGATCGTCATAAACGCCGAACTCGTCCGGCATATAACCGATGGCACGGCGCACTGCCCGGCGGTCAACGGTCACATCATGCCCGGCGATGAACGCTTGGCCGCTGGTGGGCGTGGTCAACGTCGTCATCATGCGCATGGTGGTGGTTTTACCAGCGCCATTAGGTCCGACAAAGCCATAGATTGAACTGGTCGGCACTTGTAGCGATAAGCCATTTACCGCCGTGAATTTGCCGAAGGTCTTTACCAAATCTCGCGTCTCGATTATATAATCCATCTGCCTCTATCCTTGGAACGAACGTCTCCACTGGCATTATAACGGCAAATTGTGGAAATGTCGTGGTGGCAACTCGCGGCGACCCAAAAGAACGCCTGTTCAAGACGTTGAACAGGCGTTGAAATTTAGCTGTTTTCGGCGGCCATCTCTACGAAGAACGCCGGATTTTGGATCAAGCGGCGGATGGGGCACTTGCCCATGATGTCGATGATGCGCTTCTTTTGGTCGTCGTCTAGCTCGCTGCCCTCAACGGTGATGGCCTCGCGCACCTCATGGACGAAGGCGGCATCACCATCGTATCCGTCGTAATCACTGGCGCGGAACCGCTCAAAGTTCAGTTTGATTTCGACGCGGTCAATCTGCCAGCCTTTGCGGGCAGCGTAGAGCTTGGCCGTCTGTGCCATGCACGAGCCGAGCGTCCCCATGACGAGTTCTTCCGGCGTTGGGGCGTTGTTGTCGCCGCCGTTATCCTCTGGCAAGTCGGCGTGCCATTCGTGCTTACCGGATTTCGCGGTGGTGTAATACCCTTGGTCCATTGTGACGGTAACGGTTGATTGATCCATATTTGTGGCTCCATATTTAATGAAATACAACTTGTTATGTTGACGCGCTACACGGCGTAATGCTTACCCCTCTAGGTCGCAGATACCAAAGCGTTCATCTCGCACATAAGGGCCCCCGCCGATTTTAAACTCAATCGGATAACGGAAGTTCGGCCCGGCATAAACAAAGGTATGGAATTCGCCATTTTCCCCACAAGGATCGACATTTGATGGTAAGTCCGCGAGGAATTTCTCGTCGTATTTCCGCCCGATGAACGACTCGTTGAGCTTTTCCAGGTCAACGGCAACGGTGATGGCTTTAAAGCCTAAGTCGATGAACTCATGTGCCAGTTGGCCGGTTTCCCTGCCCCATAGCGGATACACACCCTTAAACCCGGAGCGAGCGAGATGATCCTCACGATACTTCTTGACATCTTCCAAGAAAATATCACCATAGGCCACCTGTGTACAACCAGGGATGCGCAGATCGTTCAAGGCTTCGTCTAGCAGATGTTCATATTCGGTGTTGGTCGCATAGGGCGGCATTTCTACAGAATGGATTTTTAAGCCGATAGCATCTGCCTGCTTGCCAATGAGTGTCGCCGGGACTTCGTGCGTGGTGACGCGCTGTGTATCGTCCAACACATTGACCAACAACGCCACCACATCATACCGATAGGCGAGTTGGAGCTTATAGAGCGCGAGGGCGCTATCTTTGCCGC
Organism: Anaerolineae bacterium; assembly: GCA_034437635.1. Classification (GTDB taxonomy): domain Bacteria; phylum Chloroflexota; class Anaerolineae; order Aggregatilineales; family Phototrophicaceae; genus J038. Next base: position 2,673 of record DAOTTT010000097.1, read on the forward strand.
CGCTCCACGCGATGATGACTTTTTCTCGTTTTGACTGCATCTTATTCCTCAACTATATTTCGGGTTAATCAAGTTTAGGTGGGCCTAGGCGCACCCGCGCTAACATACGCTCAGCGGGCCATTCGTCGTCCCAATCTACGCCGAAGCGCCAAGGAGCGATGTTTTCCAGCCACCATGTCGCGCCTGCATCGGCAAATTGCGCGATGATAGCGGCATCATGTGTCGGGTCTTCGCCCGTCGTCGGCAAGCCGACCGTCGCCACATCAAACGGTGTATCGTCCGCCCGCGCCGCCTGGATAAAAGCCACACAATCCCGTAAGGCCGCCGTTAGCGTGGCGGGGTCGTCGCCGTAATCGTCCAACAACGGGAAAACACCATCCCACCGGGCGGCACGACGCATAGGCGTTTTGTTCGGCCAGCGCCCACCGATCCACACGGGCGGGCGTGGACGCTGCACCGGGCGCGGCAAGAAGTTACTCTCTGTCACCGTGTAATATGCACCATCATAGCTAAAATCCGTTTGTTGCCATAGGCCATCAATGATGTTTAAGCCTTCATCCAACATTTTACCGCGCACAGCCGGCTCAACCTCTTCACCGAGTGCTTGCCACTCCGCCGGACGACCGCTGCCAATACCCGCGCCGAAGATCATGCGGCCATCGCTTAGATGATCCAACGACGCGATCTGCCGGGCAAGCTGCCAGGGACGACGACGCGGCACAGGCGTGACCATCGTGCCGAGCTTGATGCGCGTGGTGGCAGTGGCTGCCGCTGCCAGGCCAATCCAAGGATCGACCAATTCCACCGGCCAATCACGGGTGATGTGATCCCAAATAAACAAGGCATCCCATCCGGCGGCTTCCGCCGTTTGCGCCATGTCGATCAATGCGCGGGGGCGACCATAAGCGCCAAAATTCGGGATGAAGACCGCATATTGCATAAATTTTCTCCTGTACTGCCCACATTATTCAATTATACTACGCCATCAGATGCTCATTAAATGGACTTTTTGTATGACCAAGCCGCACCTGTTTATGCTAACGCCGTATCTGCCCTATCCGCCGTTTAGCGGTGGCCGGATGCGAACTTATAACCTGCTCAAGCACTTGCACGTCGATTATGATATTACACTGGTCTGCTTTGGCCGCCCGGAAGAAATCGCGCATGACATTCGCCCATTAGGGGAATTTTGCGAATATTACGTCGTAGACCGCGACCCTAGCCCCAGCACACTCCAAGCCGCCCGCATGAGTTTAACCTCACTGCGTGCCATCACAATGACGATTTACGGCACAGATGCCATGCAAGCGATGGTGCGGCGACTCTTGGCAGTTAAGCCCGCTGATATAATCCACGTCGAGTCGTTTTACATGATGCAAAACCTCCCCAAAGACCTGGACACACCCGTTTTTCTGTCGGAACCAGCGATTGAATATCGCGCCTGGAGGCAACATGCGCGGGTGGCGCAGCCCTGGTATACACGGCCTGGGGTCGCCATTGAAGCGTGGAAGATGCGCCAAACCGAGCCGCGCTGGTGGAAACAAGCCGATGCCGTCGGCGCGATGAGCGAGATAGACGCGCACGAAATCCGCCGGGCAGCCCCCAGCGCGAACGTCCACTTAGCGCCCAATGGCGTTGATGTAGGCTTCTTCCAACCGGATGCGACCGTCACGCGCAAAACGCATCATGCCGTTTACCTGGGGGATTATAAATACTTCCCGAACAACGACGCGGTGCTGTACTTCGCTAACGAGATCATGCCCTTGATCCAGGCACAAGAGCCGGATTTCCATCTGACGCTTTTAGGTAAAGACCCCTCGCCGGAAGTCCAAGCCCTGGCAGGCGAACACGTCACCGTTACCGGCTTGGTGGACGACATCCGCCCGTATTTACAAGAAAGCGCCGTGTTCGTGTGTCCCTTGCGCAGTGGCAGCGGCACGCGCTTTAAGCTCATGGAGTCGCTAGCATGTGGGTGCCCGGTGGTGAGTACGTCCATCGGCGCGGAGGGATTAGGCGCGGTTGATGGCGAGCATATGCTCCTGCGGGATACACCGCACGCCTTTGCGGATGCCGTTGTAAGTCTACTGTGTGACCCGGCCAAAGGGCAAGCGATGGGTGTCGCCGGGCGCGAGTGGGTGGTTGCTCATCATGGGTGGGCGCATAGCGCCGCCCTGCTCAAAGAAGCGTATACGACCTTAATCAACGCATCTTGAGCGCCCACAAATAAAACATTTGTGCTATAATAAGGTCATCCGTATAATATAGAGGATGATAAGATAATGGCCGAACTCAAGACAAAACAAAACGATGGAGATGTGACACAATTCCTAAACAGCGTTGAAGACGAAAAAAAACGCGCTGATGCCCATACAATTCGGGCATTGATGGAAGAAATTACACAAGAATCGGCGCGTATGTGGGGGGATAGCATTGTCGGGTTTGGACATTATCATTATGTCTATGATAGCGGGCGCGAGGGGAACTGGTTTTTAGTCGGATTTTCTCCGCGTAAACGGAATTTGACATTGTACATCAACATTATGGCCGAGTTTAAAGACTATGACACCTTGCTTGCGCAGCTCGGCAAGCATAAAACAGGGAAATCTTGCTTGTACATCAACAAACTACAGGATGTAGACATGGACGTTCTCAAACAGCTTATCACACGCTCTGTCGAGCACATGCGCGAGCAATATCCATCCGCTTAACAATGCCGTTATTCAACCGTTAGAGTTTGCATATATCCTCCATTCTTCGCATAAAGCCTGCCGCATACTGTAAGTGTTAGACACGCAGCAGATAGGCGGCAGGCATGGTCAAGCAGACGTTTAATGACGGTTACAATCTCACTTACATCACCGCAGGTGACCCGGATAACCCCGCATTGGTGTGTCTACACGGCTGGACATCGCATAAGGGCATTTGGGCAGAAACCATCGACCGCCTCAAAGACCATTATTATTGCATCGCGGTGGATTTACTCGGCTTTGGCGATAGCGATAAGCCGGATGATGCCAAAGCCTACTTAATCCCGGCACAGGCTGCCCGCATCCTCCGCTTAATAGACCATCTCGGCATTGATCGTTTTTCGCTCATCGGGCATTCGATGGGCGGTCAAATCAGCATGACGATTGCGGCCACCCATGCACCGCACCGGGTGGAACGGCTGATTAACGTCGCCGGGGTGGTGAGTGGTCGCTTGATGCCGATTGTCGAGCATCTCACGATCCCGCTGGTGATGTTGCGCTATCACTTCCCGCTGTTGGTCAACCCATTGACGACCTTACCCATGCACTTGCCGCCCCTGGCTTATGTGATCTACCGCCCCTGGTTTTACAACATGCGGCGGGTGCCGTTCAACACTTGGGCGGAAGACCGCTGGCACGCGCTCAAGCCGAGCGTGCGCCAATCTACCCATTACGCCGGATACGCGATCCGCAACCATGACTTGCGCCCGCACTTAGCTAAAATCACCGCGTCTACCCTGACGATCTTCGGCCATCAAGACTTGACCGTACCCCCAGGCGATGGTGAATTAGTCGCCGAACACGTCAGGGATAGCCTCAACATATGGTACGACGACTGCGGCCACTTCCCGATGTACGAAAACAAAAGCGCATTCTTGCGTGATGTCGGCACATTTCTGCTACAAAAAACCCCGGTTGCCCCCTAATTGTTGGGGGGCAATTTTCCCGACATTATTTTTATAATTTTAAGTCTAACAAAATTATTGGGAGGTGTGACAATGCCCGAACGGTATAACGGACAATTTTGGAATCACCTTGACTTGCTGGTTAACCGCACGCGCGTCGTCATCGACCGCCCGCGCCACACGGTGCACCCGACCTATAGCGAGATGATTTATCCCGTCGATTATGGCTATCTCGCGGGGACGGTTTCATCAGATGGCGCAGGGATTGATGTCTTTTTGGGCACGGACGGTAAACACGACGTTCGCGGGGTCATCTGCACGGTTGATCTTGTCAAACACGATACCGAAATGAAACTGCTACTTGGCTGCTCCGAGCAGGAGATAACGGACATCGTGGATTTTCTCAACGATTCTGAGGGGATGCACTGTTATTTTGTACGTCGAGAACCAGAAGCAAAGTCAGAATAGCGGCAGGCTAAGGTCGCCTCTAGCTAACGCCCTTCGGTAGGATCCACACAAATTGCGGGACCTTCTGGCGGGTATGTCCAAGTCTGCGGTAAGGCGGACTGGCTCGCCATCTCGCGCCATTCTGCATAGAGCGTAGTCAGCGCGTCACAATCGCCGCGCAACTCCGCAACTTGACCTTGCAGATACCAGCAATCAAAAATGCGCTCATTGGCGGGCACACCCTGGATCGTTTGCAGGCGCGAACAACGGTTGAGGTTCTCTTGTGCCAGGGCGAAGTCACCCCGCAGGTAGTATTCTCGGCCTAAGTGATACCACGCCTCCGCCCAGGTAGGCGCATAGTCTACCGTCTGCAAGCAATAATCCAGCGCGACATCGCTCTCGCGCAAGGTGCTATGTAGCTCACACAGGCGCAATCGCGCTTTGACGTTTTCCGGGTCAAACGCCAACACGCTAAAGTAAGCGGCGGTCGCGGTATCCGCATCGCCCATTTGGAGCGCATACAACGCCCGTTCAAATTGGAGCATCGTCAGGCGATTGTAATCATCCAGTAGTGGATCAAGCGCCTGTAAAGCGTCATCATAGCGCCCCAAATCGCTGAGGCTAATCGCCAAGGCGCGTTGTGCGTCGAGCGAGTCATCAATGGCGGCGGCGGTCTGTGCGGTGGTATGTGCCAAGTCATACCCGCCGACGCGCCCGTAAGATAAGGCTAAGGCCGTCTGCGCCAGGGGATGATTCGTCTCTAAGCGGAGGGCGTGGGTTGCGATGCGTGCGGCTTCGGTCGCTTGGCCGTTAGCTTGCAGCACAAAGGCATGGAGCGCCAGCACATCCACATTCGCGGCGAGTCGCTCATAGGCTTCTGTGGAAAATGCCAGCGCCCGTTGACGGTCGGCGGCGGTGTCATAATCCGCATAGCTCCGGTAAATGAGCGCCCGCACCAATACCGTCAGGGCATCAATATTTTGAGGGTTCGCCTGCCATACTTGCTGCGATAGATCAATAGCGGTTGTTAGATCGCTGGCTTTGAGCGCCTGCACAGCCCCGGCCAAATCTGTGCGAGGTTGGTCGGTTGGCCACAGGTTAAGCCGTTCGCCCAGCCAATGCCAGGAGACAAAGAGTAGACCAAGGGATATGCTCAATAATAATGCTAACGAAAGACAACCCAGACGGCGGCGACGGCGGCGAAAAGTCAAGGTTGATCGGCGGCGTTCTATTCGCATGGAAATGCGCTTTTCTTAGGTATAAACAACCGTAACGGTTGATATTTGCATACATGGATTAGTTAGATTTAATCATAACCAATCTGCCGCCAAATTGCATCTAATCCATAGAGAATTTTCGTTAAGGCTCTGTATGTTCGTGGGCTTCGGCTTGCTCGCGTAGCCAAGCGAGCGCGGCCTCTTCTGCATCCCCTTTAAACAGCTTGCGCTTGGAGTTCACCCCGCGCAGCGTATCCAAAAATGTAGAAAGCAGGCCCATCACCATGCTTTGCTCGTAGAGATAAGCACCGTAAAGCGCCGGTGAGCGGTCTAAATCCTTAAACATGAGGCGCAGCTTGTTTAAAGTGTAGCTGATGGGCGGCAACCCTTCCGGGCGAAGGTCAATGAGAACGAGCATATACCCCGGTTTGATCGCCTCATCGTAAATGGCGGTAAACTTTTCGACAAATTGATCCGCCGCTGAACGATCCGATTTGTTCAACCGGAAGCAATGAATATTACCGGGTACCTGCTTATATTCTACACGTTCCATAAATCATAGCCGTTCTCTAATTTTGACGAATGGCTTCCTCTAGTGTATCCGCAAGGTGGAGCCATAGCGCCGTATCCCGTTTATGCACGATCTCATCTAGCCAAAAGGTGTACTGAATTTCTTGGCGCGTTTCTTCGTCAGCTTCCGGGTCGATGAACATAGCAAATAGCGCATCACGTTTTTTAAAATAGGTATATTGTAAGTCTGCGAGGATGGCATTAGCGGCGGCGTTTGTGATGTGACTGTACCGCTCAAACACAGTGTATTGCTGCTGCACCGTCCGCGCAAGATCAAAAACGGCCATGATAAAATTACCACACCCCGGCTTTTGGAAGTCCTTGGCCGCATGGAGGGGCAATTCCCCCGGCGACGACGCATAAGAGACAACCGTCAACATGAGTTCTTGCACCCAACCCGCTTCAGGGTAATAATGCTTGAACTTAGGCGTAAACG
>DAOTTT010000098.1:0-4159 GCA_034437635.1 Anaerolineae bacterium
AGTGGCGCGGTAGCACACCGCGCACGATCTTTTGTCCGATGCACGGTGGTAGCTACACGCGCCAACCATGCTTTCCTCCACCCGCTAAAGACGGGTGGTTTCCAGCAAGGAAGTTTTGATGAAGCCGCGTCGTCTATTCGCGTTAATTGCTCTAATTTTGCTTTTCCCCTGGTCGTCTACCCAAAGCCAAATTGCGGATGTCATCAGCATCACCGTAGAAGAAGTGGGCTTTGGCGGCTTATATCGCCCGGATAAATGGACACCGCTCCGCGTGACCATTACCAACCGGGGCGATGACTTTACCGGGCGTTTGGTCGTCCGGCCAGAGACATCCACCAGCGGCATTGACCATACATTCAGTGCCCGGATTACCGATCTTTCGCGGCCTATCCCGCCCAACGACACAACCACAGAAACCATATTTTTATACGTCGTCGCTACCGGCGGCGATGCTGAATTGCGCGTTGAATTGCTCGATGAGAATGAGCGTGTCGCCGCCAGCCAAGATATTGTCATGCGCGATATGCTAGCACGCGATGCGCTGTATGTCGTCGTCCCCCGCGAGAACCGCAGCGACCTTAGTCGCGTGCGCAGTGACGGTTATACCGCCTATCAAGTCGGTTGGACACTCGACAACATCCCCACACAGGCCGGAGCCTTAGAAGCCGTCGATGTGATGGTCTTTAGCGATATTGACACCACACAGATGAGCCTAGAGCAAGTCGCGGCATTACGCAATTGGGTCTACCAAGGCGGCCATTTGATCGTCACGGGTGGCGATAATCAAGCGGAAACTGCCGCCGGGTTAACCGACCTGCTGCCCTTCTCCCCGGAAGGCAGCGACACGACCGACGCACTCGACGGATTCGCGCAGCTCGGCGGGGACTACAGTGGCGACCTTGACGGCGACACGCTCATCACCACCGGGACGGTCAACGACGGGGCGCGGGTTCTCGCTCGTAACGCCGATGACCTGCCCTTGGTTGTACGGCACGAGATGGGTAACGGCACCGTCGATTATATGACTGTCAGCCCCAACCTTACCCCACTGGTGAGCTACCCGGATATGGGCGGCGTATGGTTGACGCTCCTTACGAGCACGCAAGCCCAACCTAGCTGGACAATGGGCTTTAGTGAATTTAGCCGCGCCCAAACCGCCGTTGAAATTCTGCCGGGCGTTGACCTGCTCCCGGCGGCTTTATCGCTCATCGCGTTCTTGGGCATTTACGTTTTGCTCGTCGGCCCACTCAACTATATTATTCTGGCACGGCTCAATCGTTTGGCTTATGCGTGGATTAGCATTCCTATCCTCATCGGCCTCTTTAGCTTCCTGGCGTATAGCGTCGGCTTTGAGCTACGCGGCAACATCGTCACATTAAGTCGATTGTCTGTGGTGCAAGTATGGCCGGAAGCGCAAAGCGCCCAAGTGGATCAAGTCGTCGGTTTGCTAGCCCCTCGGCGCGGGGATTACACGCTGGCGCTCAACGATGACCGCATGATGCGCCCCTTGGGTGAAGATGATGACTTGTTATCGCTTTCATCGCGCACAGCCAATATTGAGATCAGCCAATATACCGATTTCCGTGCCGTAGATTTTCCGGTTGATGCGAGCTTCATCGCCGCGTTTACCACCAACGGCGTTTTAGACGATGCGCCGGAGATCAACGGCGAAGTGACCGTGCGCACTAGCGAAGATGGCGCGGTGAACTTGCGCGGTTTCATCCGCAATAACACCGGGCTGACGCTGCGCGAGCCGACCTTGCTCAGTAGTAGCGTTGTCTATCGGCTCGGCGGTATGCTAGAAGACGGCATCACCGACTTTGACACCGCCGACATCGCCCGCTTACAAATTGAGCCATCTGTACCGAGCGTGCTTGAGTATGAGCGCGGCGGCGGGCGCATCAGCGTGATTGATGTTTCGCGGCGTTCCTCACGCCCTATACACACGTTTATCACCAACGTAGAGGCCATCACCGGGTTTACGGGCGACCTTTCCGGCGTAAACGCGACGATCAACCTTGAAGAAGATGACCCGCGCTTTGCAGAAGAGCTACGGCGGCGCGATGCCTTCCTACGCTCGTTTATGAACGACCAGTACAACTCTACCGGGCGCGGCAACCGCGTTTTCTTGGTCGGTTGGGTGGACGATGTGCCCTTTGATGAAGAAGTAGTCGATGAGCAGACCGACAGCGTAAACACCACACTTTACATCGTGGAGCTTGCCACAGAACGCACCACCTTAGACGGCGATCCGGTCATCACGCAGGAACAGTTTACGTGGTTTGCGCTGGAGCGTGACGGCTTTGTGGATGCTGGCCCGGTGAATATGGAAGGCTTGGATAATGCCCGCCTAGCGTTCCGCTTTACGCCGCTGCCGGGTTCCGTGTTGAGCGAGGTTGAGTCCTTGACGCTCATCCTTGATCGTGGCCGCAGTTCGAGCATTTCAGGCACGCTGCAATTATGGAACTGGCAAACCGAACGTTGGGAAGACTTCGAGTTTGACTCTAGCGAACGGCAAGTTGTACCGAACCCGGCGCGATACATCGGCCCGTTAAACGCGGTGCAGATGCGCACGTTACCGCGTGAGGATGGCGGAACGGCGTTTTTATCGCGTATCGGCATCGAGCAAAGCGGCACGCCATAGGCACGATCAACAAAAATACGTACAATACAGACATCCGATAGTCTATTAAAGGGGATTACTCAGGTAAAGCCTATATCCCGCATCGGCTCAAAGCCGATGGCTAAACAAATGCTTGGAAGCCCATGAATGGGCTGTATACAATGATACTTCTCAATAATTAGCCCGTTTACGGGCTTTCGCGCTGACTAGCCCCCGGTTTTGAACCGGGGCAGCATGCAAATTAGAGCATATCTGAATAGTTGCCTATTAAAGGGGATTACGTAATGCTGAAACGTATGGTTTTTGTGCTGGTGTGCCTGATGATGGTCGTTATGCCTGCCACCGCACAAAGTGATGATGAGTTATTAGACGATTTGGCCGAGCGCATCGCCAATCTGTTCAAGCTGGATTCGATGCGCATCACCGGTGATGTCGTCTTAGAGCAGGAGTTAAACGCCAGTGGGGTTACGGTGATTAACATTGTCGCTCAAGAAATGGACATGCAGGTCGCGTATGAAGATGTGGAGTTTACCCAAGCCGCCGCGACCATCTTCCAGGATATTACCATCAATAGCAACGGCCTCGACCAATCGGGAACGCTTACACTCGATTTACGTATTCTGCCGGATGCGGTTTTCGTGCGGACATATGACGCTGGCGGTTTATTTGACGGTATACTGGACGACGAATGGATCGAAATCGGCGTTGATCCTGATAACTTGTTTACGCAATCTCTGGGTGATGCGGATGCGCTCATCGAATCATCGGTTAGCCCACTGCTTTATCCACTGGACGAGACGACTGTCACCTCCATCAGGCAGTTAGATGATGTTGAGGACGAGGACGAGCGCGTTTACACCGTCTATGAATTAGTAATGAACCCACAGGGTATTTACGACAGCGGTGCATATACAACCGTGCTTGGTTCTATGGACACCAGCGCCTTTGGTGCGACCGAAGAAGCCGTTGATGAGGCGATCCAACTTCTCTTAGGAGATAGCAGCATCACGTTGACGATATTCATCGACACAGAAACAGACACCATCGCCCGTGTACAGGGCAATGTCATCATCAACGCGGAAGAGCTGACGATGATGGGGCAAACGGTTACACTCTACCAAGTAGCGACGAGTGATCTCGCTCTTAGCGACTTCAACGAGCCGTTTGAAGTGACCAACCCCAAGGACGAGTAATCTACAACACGTCGAGAACGGTTGTCAGGTCGTCTAATAGCACATCAGGTTGGACGGCGGTGAGCGCGTCCGGGTCTTCAAAGCCCGTCTTCACGGCGATCACCCGCATGTTGTTGGCGCGGGCGGCTTGCACGTCCATTACGGTATCGCCAATAATCACGGCCTGCTCCGCCTGGAAGTTAACGCCAGTCATGGCGCACGCCCGCGCTAAGGCAAAACGGGGTAAGTCGTTGCGGTCAATGGTCTCCGGATCCAGCCAGGTTTCCAGGGTGATGAGGACATAGGCGGGGTTATTCAGCCGGAATTCACAGGAGAGGGGCGTTTCTCCGGGTTTACATTCATG
>DAOTTT010000099.1:0-4398 GCA_034437635.1 Anaerolineae bacterium
GGGCGATGTACATCATCGGGCGCACGGTGATTTCCCCATCAATGACGACCGGGCGATCCGTAATGCCGTGCAAACCCAGGATGCCCACTTGCGGTGGGTTGAGGATGGGCGTGCTCATCATAGAGCCGAATATGCCACCATTGGTTATGGTGAACGTACCACCCATCAGCGATTCAATAGCGAGTTTGCCTTCGTTGGATTGCTTGGCATACTCGCGGATTTGTCCTTCAATTTCGGCAAAGCTCATGCGGTCTGCATCACGCAAAACAGGCACAACAAGCCCTTCTTCCGCACCGATAGCGATACCGATGTCATAGTATTTCTTGAGGACGATTTCCTTATCTTGGATCTCCGCGTTGACATACGGGAACGCCTTCAATGCGCCGATGGTTGCTTTAACGAAGAACGAGCTTAAGCCTAAGCTAACACCGTATTTCTCTTTAAATGCTTCTTTGCGCCGCTTACGCAGATCCATAACAGCCTTCATGTCCACTTCGTTGAACGTTGTGAGCATGGCGGCGGTTTGCTGAGCTTCTACCAAGCGTCGGGCGATAGTCTGGCGACGGCGCGACAAGCGCACGCGCTCTTCCGGGCGGCCACCGTTGTTGCTCGGTGCAGGCGCGGGGGCGGATTGTGACTTGGGTTGCTTGGCTGGTGCGGCTGGTGTGCTCGGTTGTTTGCTGCTATCAATGAAGTTCTGCACATCATCTTTTGTCACCTTGTCGCCGCTAGCCGGGTTGACCTGCTTGAGATCAACATTGTGTTCCGCTGCAAAGCGTTGCGCGACGGGCGTGGCGCGTTGGCCGCTCCCGCTGTTGTTTGCCGGGGCAGAGGCGGGGGCGGTGCTTTCTTTTTCTGGTTGTGCTTGCGATTTGCTCGCCGGAGCGCCTTCAGCATCCAGCATACCAAGCACATCACCCGCGCCGACATCGTCGCCTTCTTGGGCTTTAATTTCGCTGATAACGCCATCTTGCTCGGCGGTGACTTCTAGTGAGACTTTATCAGTTTCGAGTACGACGACGACTTCGCCTGCTTCGACGGCATCGCCTTCGCCTTTAAGCCATTCGGCTACCGTTGCCTCAACAACGGACTCACTTAAATCTGGCACGACAATAGGGTGCGCCATAATACTTTCTCTCCTGTTGTGCGTCGTTAAAATTCCCAGTTAAAAGCATACTCAATAATCATGGATTGGTTGACCTGATGCGCAGACTTCGACCCTTCTGCCGGGCTGGAACTGCGCCGCCGTCCGACGTAATTGACCGGAATATCCATGCCGACCAACTTCTTAATGCGATAATTCATGAAGTCCCAGGTGCCCATGTTTTTAGGTTCTTCCTGTGCCCAAACAATTTGTTTGAGGTTCGGGTAGCGGGCAATTACGGCTTTGATTTCCTCTACCGGGAAGGGGTAGAGTTGTTCCAAGCGCACTAATGCTACATTGGCATACTTCTCGCGGTGATCGCTGTTGACCAGATCCACGTAGAATTTGCCACTAACGAACACCAGTCGTTCAACGGCATCGGGGTCTACGTCGGCATCATCAATGACGGGTTGCCATTTGCCCTCAACCAGATCGCGCACCGTAGAAGCAGTCGCCGGGTGGCGTAACAGACTCTTGGGTGTCATGACGACCAACGGCAGCGGGTCGGACTTCAGCAAGGCCGCTTGTCGCCGCAACAAGTGGAAATACTGCGCGGCGGTGGTGCAGTTGGCAATGCGCATGTTGATCTTGGCAGCAGATGCCAAGAAACGCTCCGGTCGTCCGCTGGAGTGGTCGGGGCCAGCGCCTTCGTGTCCATGCGGGAGCAGCAAGACCATTGATGGCGTTTGTCCCCACTTTTCACGGGCGGAGACCAAAAACTCATCAATGATATTCTGTGCGCCATTTGCAAAGTCACCGTATTGCGCTTCCCATAACACTAGATGATCGGGCTTTTGGACGTTATAGCCGAACTCAAAGCCGATGGCTGCTTCTTCTGATAATGGGCTATTGCGGATTTCAAACGTAGCTTTGCCTTCAGAGAAAAACTGCAACGGCACGATCTCCGCGCCGCTTTCCTGGTCATGGATGACCGCGTGGCGGTGGCTAAACGTTCCCCGTTCGCTATCTTGCCCGGTCAGTCGGATGGCGGTACCGTCCGCCAGAACGGACGCGAATGCGAGTTCCTCGGCGGTTGCCCAATCAATATCGGCTTGGTCGATGTCTTCTAAAATCTTACGACGCTTGCGGATGGTGCTCTCTAAGCGGCGTGAATAGAAGGTAACGCCCTCTAACGTGGCGTTTAGGCTATCGTTGAGTGTTTGCAGTTGTTCCAAGTCAACGACTGTATTGACCATCTTTGCGGCACCGGGCGGCGGCTTGGTCGGGGCCGGGTCTTGGAATGCTTCCATCTGCACGGTGCTCTTGGCGGCTTGCTCTAATTCGTCATTGGCCTCTTGCAGTGTCGCTTCATGTGCTTTGACCATTCCGTCGGCATCATCGCTGCCGATGTGCCCGGCTTCGGCCAAGTGCTCGGCCCATTGTTGACGCACAGTGGGGTGATTGCGCACGATGCCATATAACTTCGGCTGCGTGAAGCCCGGTTCATCAAGCTCATTGTGCCCATAGCGGCGATAGCCGATCAGGTCAATGAGAATGTCCTTTTCAAAACGCCGTTGATAGGCAAACGCAATACGCGCAACCTCAATGCACGCTGCCGGGTCGTCGGCGTTGACGTGGATGATCGGCACTTTGAAGCCCTTTGCCAAGTCACTCGAATAGAGCGTACTACGCCCGTCGATGGGGTCCGTCGTAAAGCCAAGCTGATTATTGGCGATGATGTGGATCGTGCCGCCTGTCCAATAGCCGGGCAGCTTAGAGAGGTTAAACGTCTCGGCGACGATGCCTTGCCCGACAAACGATGCATCCCCATGAATCAGAATTTGCATGGTTTTAGCGGGGTTAAATTCCGGCGCGCCAACGTGATTGGTTGTGCTACCTGCTGCGCGTGCCATACCCACCGCTACCGGGTTGATGGCCTCTAAGTGGCTGGGGTTCGGCGGCATGGTGAGCCTTACGCTGACATCTTCGGCAGTTTTGCTATCAATGTTGCGTTGTTCGCCTTTGTGATATTTCACGTCGCCGATTGTCCAACCGATCGCATCTTGAATTTCTTGGAGCTTGATGGGGTCCTTAAAGTCCGCAAGAATCTGCGCGTAGGGCTTCTGCATGACGTGCGCCATCACGTTGAGGCGGCCACGATGTGCCATCGCGATGGCGACGATGTTTGTGCCAGTATTGACAGATCCTTGGATGATCTCGTCTAGGATGGGCACCATCATATCCAAGCCTTCAATCGAAAAACGATACTTGGATGGGAAACTCCGCTGCAAGAAGTGCTCGAATGTCTCGATTTGCGTCAGACGATCAAGCAAATTAACGGCGGTCTCCTTATCACCATCAAAGTGATAGCGGCGGGACTCAATCGCTTCCCGCAACCATTCGCGCTCTTCTGGAATGCGAATGTGATCGTTATCATAACCGATGGACGAGCAATAGATTTCTTTCAGATATTCGATGGCTTCATAGGCATTGGGTGCTTCTTGTCCGATAGCTCCGCCGACGATGGTTGCCGGGAGATTGCGCAGATCCTCCTCTGTGATACCGTGCGACTCCGGGGAGAGTTCGGGGTCTCCGGGTGGTTCAAGCCCTAGCGGGTTGAGATCGGCGGCGAGATGGCCGTATTGACGAATAGCCCAGGCATAATCTGTTGCGCCAGCGGCTTTGAGTAGGTCACTTGTATCGACAGTTCCTTGGACGGCGGTGTGCCCGTTAATACTGGCACCGTTTCCCGCTGCATTGAGCAAAGGCTCCCAATTTTTAAAGAAGGCGCGGGTTTCCGGGTCTACTTCGTCCGGCGATTGCCGATATTGTGCATAGAGTTCTAGGATATAGGCCACATTAGGCCCATGAAACTCCGGGTATGCAGACATAGATTTCTCTCTAGCTCTTTTCGTTACCTTAACGATAGTCTATATAGTCTAGCATATCCGCCGTGACTTTTCCTTATACAGATAAGAAAAACTGAAAACCTGACACATTCAGACAATGTGCCCAAAAGGATGCCGCAAGACCCACTCGGGTAGTTGATTGCGGGCACAGCGAAATTGTAACCACCGATAGGCGGTCTGGAACAAACTCAAGCGGCGATGATGCGATGGACTGGTGATTTCCAGATCAAGTTGTCTTAAGCGCACTTGGCGACCGATAGCCAGCATGAAAACGACCAGCAGCGCTAAAGCCAGCAGCAGACGTGAAAAGCGCTGCGGATCGCGAATACGGCTGTCTTCCCAGTTGAAACCGCGCTTTTTCAAGTCCGAAAACAACTCTTCGCAGCCAAAACGCCGCGCATAGGC
>DAOTTT010000100.1:0-7541 GCA_034437635.1 Anaerolineae bacterium
GCTAACATTGGCGAGGAGAACGTTACCGCCACGATACGGCGAGTAGGTCAGGGGACACCAGTGGTAACACAAAGTCCCCACCCCTGCGGGGGTAGTGGCGCGGTAGCACACTGCGCACGATCTTTTGTCCGATGCACGGTGATAGCTACACGCGCCAACCATGCTTTCCTCCACCCGCTAAAGACGGGTGGTTTCCAGCAAGGAGGTTTTGATGATACGGTTTGAAAGGTTTACAGAACGCGCTCAAGATGCGGCAGCGCGTGCTTACGAAATTTTGCAACGATACGGCCATAACCAGGTCGATACAGAGCATATTTTGTTGGCCTTACTGGAGCAATCCGAAGGCGTTGTACAGCAATTGCTGGAAAATCTCAATGTCGATATTAGCGTCTTGCGGTCGCGCGTAGACGATATTTTGCAGGCCAGCCCCAAAGCATCGATTTATGGGGGCGGGACAGGGCAAGTGTTCATCACGCCGCGTGTTAAGCGGGTGATTGACCAAGCCAACGAAGAAGCGAACCGACTCCGCGATGAATACATCAGCACGGAGCATATTTTTTTGGCGGTGTTGGGTGAACGGAATACGCCCATCGCTAAAATTTTGCAGGATCATGGCTTGACCCGTGAGCGGTTGTTAGACGCGATCAAAACCCTGCGCGGCGGCCAACGGGTGACAGACCCGCAAGCCGAGAGCCGCTATCGCACACTGGAAAAGTACAGCCGTGATCTCACGGAGATGGCGATACAGGGCAAGCTCGACCCGGTGGTTGGCCGCGATGGTGAAATTTTGCGCGTCATCCAGATTTTGAGCCGCCGGACTAAAAATAACCCGGTGCTCATCGGTGAGGCGGGCGTGGGTAAGACGGCCATCGTTGAAGGCTTGGCACAGAAGATCGTTGATAACGACGTGCCGGAATTGCTGCTCGGCAAGCGCATCGTCGCGCTGGATTTGGCGGGGATGCTGGCGGGCAGTCGCTTTCGCGGTGAGTTTGAAGAACGCCTGAAGGCGGCTATCGAAGAAGTCCAACGCAGCGACGGCGAAATTATCCTGTTTGTGGACGAACTGCATCAGGTCGTCGGCGCGGGTGGCGGGGGCGGCGCGATCGACGCAGGGAATATGATGAAGCCCGCTTTGGCACGCGGCGAACTCCAGACCATCGGCGCGACGACGTTGGACGAATACCGCCAATATATCGAAAAGGATAGTGCGTTGGATCGTCGCTTTGCGCCGGTCTATGTGGAAGAGCCGAACGCCGAGGACAGCATCGAAATGCTGTATGGTCTGCGCGACCGCTACGAGTCGCATCACCGCGTACAAATTAGCGATGTGGCGATTGAAGCGGCGGTGCGCCTGTCGGATCGCTACGTGAGCGGGCGCAAACTGCCGGAC
This sequence comes from Anaerolineae bacterium, assembly GCA_034437635.1. Taxonomy (GTDB): domain Bacteria; phylum Chloroflexota; class Anaerolineae; order Aggregatilineales; family Phototrophicaceae; genus J038. The sequence goes on from DAOTTT010000100.1 coordinate 1,391, forward strand.
AAGGCGATTGACCTGCTCGACGAAGCCGCTGCAAAGTTGCGGGTGGCGCTGTATAGCATCCCGTCGCGCTTGCGCGAGATGAAAGAAGCGGTGGATCGTCTGCTGACGGAAGAAGAAACCGCAGGTATGGCACGCGATTACGAACGTGCCGCTGAACTCAAGATGCAGCGCATCCAGCTCAAAGAAGAATACGAGCGTGAGCACTACATCTGGCAACAGGAAAACACACTGGATGAAGTGGTCGATGCGGAAGACATCGCGCAGGTGGTCGCCCAATGGACGGGGATTCCTGTCAATCAAATGCTAGAAACCGAGAGCGAAAAATTGCTACGCATGGAGGATGTACTGCATGCTCGCGTCATTGGGCAGGATAAGGCGGTTTCTGCTTTGTCGGACGCGATCCGCCGGGCACGCAGTGGCCTTAAGGACCCCAAGCGTCCGATTGGGTCGTTTATCTTCCTGGGGAGCAGTGGCGTAGGTAAAACGGAATTGGCGAAGGCGTTGGCCGAATTCTTGTTCGATGATGAAGAAGCTCTCTTGCGCATCGACATGAGCGAATACCGCGAACAGCATACCTCAAGTCGCCTGTTTGGTGCGCCTCCGGGTTATGTTGGCTATGAGCAAGGCGGTCAGTTGACCGAAGCAGTGCGCCGTCGTCCGTATCGGGTGGTGTTGTTCGATGAGATCGAAAAAGCGCATCCCGATGTGTGGAATAACCTGTTGCAAATTTTGGAGGATGGTCGCTTGACCGATGGGCAAGGGCGCACGGTGGACTTCCGCAATACAGTGATTATCATGACGAGTAACTTGGGAACGGAATTTGCGCGGCGCGGTGGTGCGTTGGGCTTTGTCCGCCCGGATGAGGAAGACGCGATTGTCGATCATCAGAAGATCGAACGTGCCCTGCGCGATACCTTCCGCCCGGAATTTTTGAACCGTGTGGATGAGATCATCATCTTCTCCCCGCTGACACAAGCGGACGTGGAACTGATGGTAGACTTGCAAATGCACGGTATCGCCGGGCGTGTGCTAGAAAGCGGCATGGAAATTCATCTGACGGAACCGGCGCGGCATTGGCTCGCCACGCAAGGCTTCGACCCGCAGTATGGGGCGCGGCCATTGCGCCGGACGATCCAACGCTATGTGGAAAATCCGCTGAGTGTGCGCTTGCTGCGGGGGGACTTTAACACCGGGGATTTGATCGTCATTGATGAACTCAACGGGCAGTTGATCTTCGAGCGGCATATGGACAGTCAAAGTGACTTTATCCAACCGGTAGAAGAACCGCCACGTTATGCCGAAGATGTAGAACGCACATCGGATGAGTTCGACCTGGGGCAGTATAACCCGGAGGACTTTCATCAAGAGGGTTTTATGCCAGAAGATTATGATGGCGGCGACTACAACGACGAGCGGGATTATACCCACGACTAGATGATAACAAGATCTGCCATGCCGGTAGGTCTTGTGCTTTAATCAAATTATCATCCGTTTCCCCCTAATAATTAGGGGGAAAAACGACAAACTAAGATTACTCAAACAATCCGGTGTTATAATCGCACAGATTTAGACTACTGCTAACAAGGAGAAAACCCAAATGGGTGGAATTAGCGCAATTATCGGTGCTATCGCGCTTCTCGGCTTCCTGGTATTTTTGGCCGGGGTCGGGATGATCGTGGTGGCAGCGTCACAAGGTCGCCAGGTACGTGGCGGTATCGTTTTGGCGGTGGCGGGCTTGGTTGCTGGCCTCTTATTGAGCGTCATCAGCCAAGGCGTTATCGTGATACAACCGCAGGAAGTGGCTGTGGTCTTTCAGACGCTAGAAGGTAACCTGGAAACCCCACGCGGCGAAGGCACGCACATTATTGTCCCGGTCTTGCAAGAAGCGACGATTTACTCCATCGCCCGGCAAGAGTACACCATGTCCGGCACAACTGGCGAAGGTCGGATGTCGGGCAACGACACCATCAATGCTCGTACCCGTGATGGGCAGACGGTGCAGATGGACGTGACGATCTTCTTCCAGGTCAACGTGGATGAGGTGAACGAACTGCATCGTAATTGGCAGGAGCGTTATCGTGAAGAGTTTGTCCGCCCGACGGTGCGCGGTTTGATCCGTGACCAAGTGGCGCTGTTCAATGCGGAGGCGCTGTATACGGAAGAGCGCGTGACCTTACGCGAGCAATCCGAACAGGTCGTCCGTGAGGCGTTTGAGTCAGAGGGGATCACTTTGGTTAATCTCGTGATCCGTGATATTGGCTTTAGTGCAGAATTCTTGACTGAAATTGAAGCGAAGGTATCCGCAGAGCAGCGCCAGCAGCGTGTCCAGACAGAAGCGGAAACCGCCCGCATCGAAGCTCAAGGTCTAGCGAACGCCGCGATTGAGTCTGCGCGTGGTAATGCGGAAGCCCGCCTGCTGGAAGCCGCCGCAGAAGCGGAAGCCCTGCGTATCATCAGTGAGCAGATCGCCGCGAACCCGACGTTGATCCAGTATCAGTACATCCAGCAGCTTTCCGACAATGTGGCGTTGGCGCTTATCCCGTCCAACAGTCCGTTCCTGTTTGACTTCGACAGCGTGACGAACTTGCCAGAAAGCATGGAAAACTTTACCGCGCCGGATGTGCCGAACCTCAACGCGGATACGTTGCTGCCGGATGATGAAGACAGCAATAACTAAGCACCACAACACAATTATGTTAAACCGGGACGATGCCTTGTGCGTCGTCCTTTTTGTTAGGGGCTAAGGTATGAACAACGACGTTAACCCGATATGGTATACCCGTGCGGCGCTCTATGTGGGGGCGTTTGCTATGTTGTTGTTGTTTGGTTTTCTGGCGATCTCATTGTTGCGCTTGGAGCGTCAAGAGCAGGTACAGGCGGAAGCGACAGCGGTGCCCTTCGTCGCCTGCAACTTTACCAACACCGGCGCAGACCCTATCCCGTTGTATGAAGCGCCGTATACCGCGCCGAACTTGGCCGTTAGCGATGTTGCGCCGAGTGTGCCGTATCTTGTCGATCACATCAACGCGATTACGGGTATGGTCTACATTGAAATTCGTGAGGGCTTCGGCGGGTATGTTGACCCATTCTTGGGGTTAGCGACGGGGGATTGTGACGAGATGTTCATCCCCCGGCAAGACCGCCCACCGACGGATTATGCGACCGTGTGCCGCGTGCAAGCCGCGCCGGATGCCACGCTTTACGATAGCGTCGAAGCCGCTATCGTATTGACGACGTTCCCGGCGGGTGAACCCCTGGTTGCCATCCAGCGGGCGGAAGGCGGTTATATCGCCGGGACGCTCAACGGCATTGAGGGCTTCATCCGCGCAGATGAGGGCACACTCGATGGGGCGTGCGGTCAACTGCCATGAGCAAGCGCGGTAAATTCGCGGTATCATAGGGTGCACGAGGGTAAGGTAAAACCACAAAGCGTCACACGGGCGCGAAGTTGTAGGGGCTGCATTCTTGCAGTCCGCCGTGCCCCTAATCTGAAATGCACCTACTTTAGCGTACTGTTACGGCCTTGACCTATTGCAACTGTATACTGAGAACTTATAACTGTTTACTACAAAAAGGGTGGCGTATGACAACATATGATTTTGATACGGTGATTGATAGACGCGGCACAAACTGCGTTAAATATGATATTTTTGATGACCCGGATTTAATCTCGATGTGGGTGGCAGATATGGATTTCCGCAGCCCGCAATCTGTAATCGACGCGCTGCAATCCCGCTTAGAGCATCCCATATTCGGTTATACGATGGACTCGCCGCCATTGCGCGAAGTTTTGGTCGAGCGCATGGCGCGGCTCTATAACTGGACGATACAAGCGGATGAGATCATCTTTATTCCGGGTGTGGTGGCCGCGCTCAATGCGGCGATGCGGGCGACGGGCAAACCGGGCGACAAAGTGCTGACGCATACGCCTGTGTATCCGCCGTTTTTGGCCTCGCCGGAAAAGAATCACATGGTGCTCGTCACGCAGGATTTCATCCGGCATGAAGAAAACGGGCGCTTGCATTACACCATTGATTTTGACGCATTTGAAGCCGCCGCCGCCGACCCCGACACGCACATTTATCTGCTGTGTAGCCCACATAACCCCGTAGGCCGGGTGTGGACACCGGACGAACTGCGGCAGATGGCGGCCATCTGCGAGCGGCATAACGTGGTTATCTGCTCGGACGAAATTCATGGCGATTTGATATTCCAATCACACACGCCGACGGCGGCACTCGCACCGGAGATCAGCCAAAATACGGTTACGCTAATGGCCCCTAGCAAGACGTATAATATCCCTAGCCTGGGCTTTTCGTTTGCGATCATCCAAAATGCAGAACTGCGCGAGAAGTTCCACGCGGCGGAGGGGTTCGTCGTGCCGCATGTGGGGGTATTGGGATATACGGCGGCGCTTGGTGCGTATACGGGCGGCGATGAATGGCTGGCGGCGGCGCTGGATTATATGCGTGATAACCGCGATCTTGTGACGGATTTCATCACGACGAATTTACCCGAACTCAAGGTCACGCACCCGGAAGGCACCTACTTAAGCTGGATTGATTGTACCGCGCTGCCGGACATCGAGGCGGACATGGGCGAAAATCCGTTTTTGCAATGGGTGGAGCCGTTCTTCTTGACGAAGGCCAACGTCGCGTTGAACAACGGCGGGCTTTTTGGCGATGTCGGTAAGGGCTATGCGCGGTTGAACTTCGCGTTGCCGCGTGCGCAGTTACAGCAAGCCCTGGAACGGATGCAACAGGCAGTTGCGGCTGTCCGCGAAGGCGCATAGGCGTTTCCACAGGATGTTAACAAGTCCATGTGAAATTAGGGGCAAACGGAAGGGGCAGTATGTCAACGAATAATCCATTGATTTTAGAAGAAACCATCCGGCGCAAGCTGGAGCCGCTGATGCTGGTGGCGCGTAAAGTCCGTGCCGGGGCGATTAAAGGCGAACGCCGTTCGACCAAACGCGGCACCAGCATTGAATTTGCGGATTATCGTAATTACGTCCCTGGCGATGACCTGCGCCGCCTCGACTGGAACGTGTATGCTCGCACGGGTCGCCCGTACATCAAGTTGCTGGAAGATGAAGAAGATTTAGCCGTTCATATCCTGCTGGACGCTTCCGCGAGTATGGGCTGGCCGGCTGCCGACGACGTGCCGGAGGGCGTGGACTTCACCGCAGATTACAACAAGCTGATCTATGGCAAGCGGTTAATGGCTGGCTTGGGGTATATCGCGCTGGGGACGAACGACCGCTTGATGTTGACGGCGCTCAAGCCGGGTGGTGACGCGATGTTCGGCCCGTCACGCGGGCGCGGGCAGTCCGTGCCGATGCTGCGCTTTGCGCACGGGGTCAAAGCGGATGGCCGCATCGACTTGAACCAGGCGCTTAAAGCGTATGCCATGCGGACGCGCCGCCCTGGGCTGTGCTTCGTCATTAGCGATTTCTTCAGCCCATCGGGGCATATTGAAGGCTTAAATGCGCTGGTGGGCAAAGGTTTTGAGGTTGTGTTGTTGCACGTTCTTTCGCCCGATGAAGTCATGCCGCCGATTACGGGCGATCTCCGTTTGATTGACGTGGAAACGGGCGTTGCGCAAGAGGTCAGCGTGGATGCAACCATGCGCAGCTTATACGTGCAGCGGATGCAAGCATGGCGCGAGGAGATCAACGCGGGGGCCAACCGGCGTGGCGTAAATTACTTAGCGTTGCAGACAGATACACCCTTTGAGCACGTCTTGTTATATGATCTGCGGCGGTTGGGTATGGTGAAATAATCATAACTACTCAGGTATTCTCTAATTTGCATACTGCCCCGGTTCAAAACCGGGGACTAGCTCACCGCCGCGCATGTATGCGCCGCCCGTGAACGAGCTAATCAGTGTGTACACAGCCCATTTATGGGCTTACAAGCGTTTGTGTAGCCATCGGCTTTGAGCCGATGCGGGATATACCTGAGTAGTTACAAATAATCTACGTTTGCGCTTGGATTTTCTGTTGTAGAAAAACGCCTAATTTGCTCATGTTTAGGGGTTTGGGGAAAGCGTGGGCAAAGCCGCCATGACGTAAGTTTTGCTTGGTGAGTAGATCGTTGTTGGCGCTGATGGCGATTAACGGAATGTGCATGGTGCAGGTGTCATCACATAT
>DAOTTT010000101.1:0-2092 GCA_034437635.1 Anaerolineae bacterium
AGAGGATTATCCCGGCGCGGAGGTGATTTTGTTGGAGCAAAATTATCGCTCTACGCAGATGGTCTTAGATGCGGCGCGGTCAATTATCGACAAGAACACGATGCGCACGCCCAAGGCGCTATTTACGGAGCGCAAAGGCGGCGCACCGCTGGTCATCTACGAGGCATATAACGAAACCTTCGAGGCGAACTGGGTCAGCGAGCAAATCGACCAACTTGCCCGCAAGCACAAGCTCAATTATGCCGATTTCGCCGTAATGTACCGCACCAACGCCCAATCGCGTGCGATAGAAGAAACCTTCATCCGCGAGGGTACGCCGTATCGTTTGGTGGGTGGTGTTGGCTTTTATAAGCGGCGCGAAGTGCGCGACCTGCTGGCGTATTTGCGCGTGGTCAATAATGTGGAAGACAAGGTGAGCTTTGCGCGGATTATCAATGTGCCGCGCCGGGGCATCGGGGAAAAGTCGCTGCGGCAGTTCCAAGAATGGGCGGCTACAGTCGGCAGTTATGAGATGGCGTTGCAAGCGTTAATGGCCGGGGATAAGACCGCACTCAGCAGCCGTGTGACGCGCTTATTTGCCGATTTTGCGGCGCAGATTGTCGCTTGGCGAGCGTTGGCCGCGTCTGGGCAGTTGATCGACTTATTGGATGCGATCATCACGGATATAGGTTATCGTGCTTATCTGCAAGACATCAGCGATACCGACGAACAAGCGATTGAGCGCGAAGACAACGTGCAGGAAATGCGCGGTTTGCTGGTGCAAGCGCAGGAAGACGGCGTGAGCTTGAGCGAATTCCTGACGGAGCAATCACTCGTGAGCGATGTTGATGCGTTGGCGCAAGATGCCGACGCGGTGACGCTACTCACCTTGCACGCGGCTAAAGGGTTGGAGTTCCCGGTGGTGTTTATCGTCGGGCTGGAAGACGGCCTGCTGCCGCATATTCGTTCTTTTGAAGATGTGGACGGCATGGCGGAAGAACGTCGCTTGCTCTACGTCGGCATCACCCGTGCGGAAAATCATTTGCTGATGAGCTACGCCTTCCGCCGGACGATGTGGGGCAACACACAGGCGAATGTACCGTCGCGCTTCTTGGCAGATTTACCGACGGAATTGACGCAGGGTATCTCGCCGGGGTTGGCGAACACCAACGCACAACGTAACTTAAAAGAGCAAACGCGATGGGACAAGCCCGCGCCGCCAAAATCCGATGAGCAGCAAAAAATTCGCGATAAGATTGTGCCATTCCCGACGGGCGAAGACCGCAGTGAACGCGATCATACTGCGCCCACGCAGTTTAGCCTGGGGGATCGCGTGCGACATAAAGAATTTGGCACGGGGATGGTCATTCAATCTTACATCGAAGGCGGGGTTGAGGTGGTGCATGTTGTGTTTGATGCGGCCATCTATAAGAAAGTAGACAGCGAATTTTTAACGAAAGAAGAGTAGTTGCCTGCATCGGGGCAACGCTTACTAAAAACGAAGGTTATTATTGTGCAGAACTTTACCGTTATGAGCTTTAACGTGCGCGGGAGCTTCCCGGAGAAGCACCCGCCGCGCCTATGGGAAAATCGCGCTGATCTCAACGTGCGCACCATCCAAAAGTACGCGCCGGACATCATCGGCTTTCAGGAAGTCCAAGCGGAAAACAGCGCCGTCTATGCCGAACGTCTGCCGGAATATGCGCAGACGTTCGGACGCGAGGAAACCGGGGACAAAGCGCCGGAGTGGGTGTTTTACAACCCCATCTATTGGCGGCGGGAACGGTTCGAGATGGTCGCTTGCGGCGGCTTCTTCCTCAGTGATACGCCGGATGTGTGGTCTAAGGGGTGGGATGCGGCCTTTGTGCGTGGGGCGAACTGGGTGCATCTGCGCGATGTGGCGACCGGGGCGATGCTGTTTCATCTTAACGCTCATTTGGATCATGTGGGGGAGACGGCACGCATTGAAGGTAGTAAGCTGATTTTAGAGAAGATCGCCACGCTGAACTCCGGCGACCCGGCGGTTATCACCGCTGACTTTAACAGCAGGGCGTGGCAACCACCGGATGAAGACGACATTGATTATCCGTCTACGGTGCGGCGGGATGCGCTG
>DAOTTT010000102.1:0-4503 GCA_034437635.1 Anaerolineae bacterium
AAAATCATCAACGCGGCACGCAAAGCCGGGCGGACAATCCTCACCGAGCAAGAATCTAAAGAGGTGTTGCGCCTGTACGGTGTGAACACACTGCCGGATCGTGTCGCGACCACAGAAGATGAAGCGGTCGCCGCTGCGGACGAACTGGGGTATCCGGTAGTGGTCAAAATTCACTCTTACAGCATTACGCACAAAACAGACGTTGGCGGCGTGATCTTGAACCTGCAAACCGCTGATGAAGTCCGCGAGGCGTTTAACAGCATCAAGACTGCCGTAGAAGAAAAAGTCGGTGATGGTTTTGATGGCGTTAACGTACAGCCGATGGTCAAGCTAGACGGTTATGAACTCATTATCGGGAGTTCTGTGGATCCACAGTTTGGCCCGGTGGTTTTGTTCGGCATGGGTGGTTCATTGGTGGAAGTCTATAAAGACAGTGCGTTAGGCTTGCCGCCACTGACGACGACATTGGCACGCCGCATGATGGAACGCACCAAAATTTATGAGGCGTTACATGGTGTGCGCGGACGCAAAGGCGTTGACCTGGAAGAACTGGAAAAGCTCATCGTGCGCTTTAGCCAGATCGTCGCTGAGCAACCCTGGATCAAAGAAATGGACATCAATCCACTGCTGGCCTCGCCGGATCGCCTGTTGGCGTTAGATGCGCGTGTTGTGCTGCATGAGCCAGGTACACTGGAAACCGAACTGCCACAAACGGCTATCCGTGCGTATCCATCGCAATACATGAGTGAATGGCATTCTAAGCGCGGCTCTAAGCTGACTATCCGCCCTATTCGCCCAGAAGACGAACCGCTCATGGTCAACTTCCATTCGACACTTTCCGAGCAGACTGTGTACATGCGTTACTTCTCGCCGCTGAAGTTACAGCAACGGGTCGCGCATGAACGCTTATCACGCATCTGCTTTATCGACTATGACCGTGAAATGGTGTTAGTTGCCACCCGCCCGGATGAAGACAGCAAGACAAAATCCGAGCAAATTTTGGGGGCTGGCCGCTTGACCAAATTACACGGCAAGCGTGAAGGTGAGTTCGGTCTTGTCGTTGGTGATGAATTCCAGGGGCATGGCTTGGGCAAAGAACTGCTCGCCCGCTTGATTGAAGTAGGCCGTGCTGAAGAGCTGGAGGCCATCGTTGGCTACATTCTGCCAGATAACAGCGTAATGCTCGGTGTTAGCGAAGAATTGGGCTTTAGCTTGCAACGCACGCCGGATAACACCGTTAAAGCGACGTTGGAACTGACCTAAATCACCGCTGTTGTAATCAAGAGGATGGTATCATGCCGTCCTCTTTTTTGATTCTTATAGTCGGTGGCTCAACTGGTGTTAAGTCTGACATGGTATGATCCCCCCATTGTTGATAGCAATGGAGGCTAGGGTGAAACTCATCTTTTTAGGCGATAGCTTAACGCAAGGCGTTTATGGTGGGGACTTTGTAGCGGAAATTGACGCACTACGTCCCGATGACACTGTAATTAATGCTGGGGTCAGCGGGAGCACAGTGGTTAATCTGCTCAGTCGCTTGGAGTCGGTTATCGACCAAGAGCCGGACGGTGTATTTATGATGGTTGGCGGCAACGACTCGATTTCTCACAGTCAACCCGACACCCGCTCATACTACAAAAAAGTACAGAATATCTCTGAAGGCTTTGTGTCGCCGGGACGCTTTGAAGAAACATACCGCGAAATCTTATATCAATTGCAGTCGCATTTCATCCAGATGTGGGTAGGCTTACCGCCGAAAGAATATAGCCCGGAGACGGTCGCTTCTCAGCAGGAATACAACGCAATTGCGGCATCGGTAGCCGCATCGTTTAATGTCCCGGTCTTGGATCTCATGGCGCACTTTTTGCCGGAAGAAGTCTCGGAGCGTCCGCCGATGGATATTGGCCTGATTACGGTGATCGGGCAACGGTCAGCACAGGGGTGGGACGATTACGAAAATGAACGCCAGCGTAACGGCTTTACGTACTCATTCGATGGCATTCACATCACGCCACAGACAGCCAAGGAATTCGCCCGGTTAATCAATGACTTTATCAACACGGAAGCATAACGCCCATGCGTTATCTTCCCTGCAAAAACTGACGATGGAACGAAGGTTATGCTATGAACACATTTGACCGCACCAAATTACGGTTGTATCGCTTTCGCATGAAACGTAAATCAACGCCGGACTTACTATCGTTTATGTACGATAAAAGTAATCTGGTGGTGTTGGCCGGGCTGCACATCCTCAAAGAACGCGAAGCCTTCCAAGATGGGTCACTAGAGGGCGTTGATCTCAACGGTGCGGAGATGCAACGGGCGAAGATGGCACAATCGAAGCTGCGCGGCATCAACCTGAGCGGGGCAACGTTGATTCTCGCTTACTTCGGCGGGTGCGATCTGCGCGAGGCGAATTTTAGCGGGGCGAACTTGCGCCAAGCCAATCTGCGCGAGGCGAACTTGCGCAAGGCTGATTTACACGGTGCGCGTCTGGCGGAAGCGCACCTGGCGGATGCTGACCTGTGGAATGCGAATTTACAAGATGCCAACTTGCAAGACGCGAATTTATGGAACGTCAACCTCAAAGCGGCAGACCTCACCGGGGCGACGCTTACCGGGGCCAACGTCCTCCAGGTTAAATGTGATACTGATACCATACTGCCGGATGGTACGCGCTGGACACCAGACTTTGATTTTGAGAGTCTGACGGCGTAGGACAATTGAATCTCGATTAGATTGGCGGTACAATAGCGCGTAGGCAAATAATACACTCTTTTTATACAGGAGGTTTTTACCTTGCACGTTGTTACTTTTACCCGCAGTACACCGGATACCGCCGCTAAAGTTGAGGTGGACGGTAACGGTGCCGTGACCTGGGGCGATGTCAAACCTGTCATTAACCCCTGGGATGAATATTCCGTAGAAGAAGCTATTTTACAGATGGAAAAGGGCGGCGGCAATTCGACTGTGATTGCAATCGGCGCTCAGATGCACGAGGACAGCCTGCGCGATGCGCTGGCAAAGGGTGTTAAGGACGCTATCCGCATTGAAGACGATGCCCTAGATGCAAATGACGCACTTAGCTATGCAACCGCAGCCGCTGCTGCCGTCAATAAGCTCGGTGATGTTGATCTGGTCATCTTCGGCAAGGAAAGCGTAGACGTTGGCACCGACCAACACACCTACATGACTGCCCGTAAGCTCGGTTGGACGATGTTGAGCTATGTCTCGCAAATCCTGGAAATCGACTACGAGGCCAAGACGATCAAAGTCGAAAAGATGTACGAGCAGGGCAAGCAGGTCGTTACCAGCAAGCTCCCCGCAGTAATTAGTGTGATGAAAGGCATCAACGAACCGCGTTACCCCTCCTTTATCAAGATCCGCAAGGCCAACAAAGTACAAATTCCAGTATGGTCTTTGGGCGACCTGGGTATCGACACACCAGCTAAGAAGGTCGAGACAACCGCCTTCAGTAATCCGCCCACACGCGATGTAAATATTGAGATGATCGAAGGTGAGCCGCAAGAACAAGCCGCTAAGCTGGTCGATAAGCTGCTGGAGGAAAAGGTACTATGAGCGTCTTTGTCTATGTCGAGACTTTAAACGGAGAAGCGACTCCCACCAGTTGGGAAGCAGTCGCCGTTGGTAAAACCCTGGGCGATGCCTGGGGCGTGCCGGTGACGGCTGTCGTTTTTGGTGAAAATGCGAACGCTATCGCCGCCGAAGCCGGTAAGTATGGCGTAGCACAGGCTTTCGTCAGCGAAGACGCGACCCTGAAGGACTTCCGCTTGGAGCCATACGCGGCCTTGCTCACCAAGTTGGTGCAGGATAACAGCCCTAAAGCCGTTGTCGCTGTGGGCACCAGCCAAGCCCGCGAAGTGCTGGCCGCCTCCGCTGCGGATACCGACAGCGGTATGCTGGCGGAAGTCGTTGATATGAGCGTGGATGGCGACCAAGTCAAGGTCGTGCGCCCGGTTTATGCTGGTAAAGTCTTGAGCGATGCGGCTAGCGTTGGCGACGGTACGCTGTTTATGACGGTGCGCGGACGTGCGTTTAAAGCCAATGAGCCGGATGGTAGCGAAGCCGCTGTCACCGCTGTTGACCCGGCGATGGCTGAAGACGACATCGTGACCAAGGTTGAGTCCTTTGAAGTGGAAACTGGCACGGTCAACCTGACTGACGCGGCGATCATCGTTTCCGGTGGACGCGGCATGGCGAACAACCCCAAGGATGCGCCCGGCGATGCTGAGGACGAGCAAGTCTGGAAGGCGCAAGACGGCTTCGAGAACGTGCTGCAACCCCTGGCCGATGTGCTCGGTGGGGCGGTCGGCGCGAGCCGTGCTGCGGTGGACGCGGGCTTTATCCCCTATGCGCATCAAGTCGGGCAGACGGGCAAGAACGTCTCCCCGGATCTCTACATCGCTAACGGGATCTCCGGCGCGATCCAGCACTTGGCAGGTATGCGCACCAGTAAGTTGATTGTAGCGATCAACAAAGACC
>DAOTTT010000103.1:0-2613 GCA_034437635.1 Anaerolineae bacterium
CTATATGGTGATTGTGATTTTGAAGGCAGTTATGAGGACATCGCTGGTGACTTGTTCCCGAATACAAATGAGAAGGAGCGGCGGCGATGAAAACGATCGTTTGGGTACATGGTGACTGTCTTAATCCATACGGGCCAGCATTGCAAGCCGCAGTGGGTGCGCCCGCTATCTTTGTATGGGATGATGCCCTTTTAGATCGCTGGCAAATCAGCCTTAAGCGTATCGCTTTCATATACGAATGCTTGCTGGAATTGCGGGTTGTCATTCGGCGTGGGGATGTGGCCTCAATGGTCGCGGAATTTGCGCTGGAAAACGACGCTCGGCGTATTCTTACAGCAGAAAGCCCAAGCCCACATTTTAGAGGAATTTGTCGTCAAATTGTGGATACAATGCCCAAAGGTAGCCGCCTAGAGGTTTTGCGCGTTGAGCCATTGGTTAACTACGATGGCGATTTTGATCTTAAACGTTTTTCGCGTTTTTGGCGTAAGGCTCAAAAATATGCTTATCCGGTAAAATAACTGTCACTGAGTAAGTGATTAGTCTGGTAAGATGAGGGGTAACAAACGCACACAATTTTGCTGATATGCGTTATACTTATTATCAAAACGTCAGTTTAGGGAGCTACAATGGCTGAACTAAAAGAACAGGTGATGGCGGCATTAAGCACTGTCATTGAACCGGAATTGAATCAAGATATTGTCACATTGAACATGGTGCGTGATCTCGAAATTGAGGCGAACACGGCTAAGTTCACTATCGTTTTGACGACCCCGGCTTGCCCGCTTAAGGATGTGTTTGTCGAACGCTGTAATAAAGCGTTAGTCGGTAAAGTCCCCGGTATCGAAAACATTGCGATCAACTGGGATGCACAGGTGCCGACGGATCGCCGCATTCATGGGCGCTTAAATGTGCCGATGCGTAGCATCATCGCTGTGGGCAGTGGTAAGGGCGGTGTGGGCAAAAGCACCGTGTCGATTAACGTGGCGATTGCTTTGGCGGAAGCTGGGGCGCGTGTCGGCTTGATCGATGCGGACATCCTAAATCCGAACATTCCACAAATGGCCGGGCTGACTTCTGGCCGCCCTAAGGTTATCAATAATAAGATGCAACCGATCGAAGCACATGGCATCAAAATCATGAGCACGGGCTTCTTGACAGACCCTGACAAGCCTATGATTATGCGTGGCCCGATGTTGCATAGTGCTATTCGTCAATTCTTCGCTGATGTGGAGTGGGGCGAGCTTGATTATATGATTGTGGACTTGCCCCCCGGCACAGGTGACGCGCCGTTATCTCTGGCGCAGTCCTTCCCGCTGGCTGGTGCAATCATCGTGACACAACCGCAAGGTGTGGCTGTCGCCGATGCACTGCGTAGTGTGGCGATGTTCGAGCAGTTAAACGTGCCTGTATTGGGCATCGTCGAGAACATGACCGGGGATTTCTTCGGCAGTGGTGGCGGTGAAAAGCTGGCTCAAGACCGTGAACTTGAGTTCTTGGGGCGGGTGCCGTTGGCTGTTGATGTGCGCGAGGGGGGCGACTATGGCCGCCCGATTATCTCTAGTGCACCGGAGACTGAAGCAGGGCAGGCTTTTGCCGCACTTGCGCAACAAGTCGCCGCACGCGTCAGCGTGGTGATGTTGCAAAGCCCGGACGTTATTCCGCTTAACGTCATCGGCTAAATAGATACGATAGGCCGCCTGTGAAGGTGGCCTTTTTAATCGTCTAACCCCAATACTTTGATCTCATCGCTGCTGCGTGGCGGGTTGTAACGCCCGATAAACAGCCAAAAGACGACATTGAGGAAGATAGCGACCCATAATGCCGTGAGTGCTTCGCTGCTGACTTCGCGGTAATTGGCAAAGTTGCGCAGTAACAACGCGGGCAGCAGCATGACGAAAATGACGATGCGCCGCTTTTTAGGGTCTGTACGCTGAATGACGAGCAACATGCCCGTGATAATGATCAAAAAGATGATAAAGTATTCTGTGTTCATAACTAGTCGCTTGGTTTTCCGCAATCATACTTGTTTTTTTGATTATATCGTGTCAGTTTCGTGTAAAATAAGGGTGTTTGAAGAATTTTTCACCAAAGGTTAAGCATATGCTGGATATTAACGTCTCCGGTGTGGAGAACGCGACGCTTGTAGAAGTCGTAGGGCGTGTCGATAGTATGACTGCCAATCAATTTGGCGAGTCGTTAATTGCACCAATCGACCAGGGTCAATGTAATCTTGTTCTCGATCTTTCAGGTGTTGATTATATGAGTAGTGCCGGGTTGCGGGAAATCGTGGCGGCGTTGAAGAAAGCAAAACGGGCGACGGGCGATCTGCGCGTCGTACAGCCTTCCGCACGGGTGCTGGAAGTCTTCGAGATGGCAGGTTTAGACACGATTTTGCAGATTTTTGCATCACAACCTGAAGCCATAGCCAGTTATTAGGGATTATGCTGATGTCGTTGATTGAGGAGCGGCATTTACAAGTCGTAGCGGTGATCGAGAGCGTGGAGCCTGTTTGTCGTTTTGTGGAGGCGATCGCTAAAGACGCGGGTATGAATGAGACTCTCATCTACCGTTGTTATTTAGCAGTGGAAGAAGTCATCACCAATGTGATTGAAC
>DAOTTT010000104.1:0-6538 GCA_034437635.1 Anaerolineae bacterium
TAATGCCGTCCTCGTTTAATTTTGTTAGTCATTCTACGATTTTAGCAGAAAGCAGAAGCGGCTTCCTCCACCCGCTAAAGCAGGTGGTTTCCGCCGCATAATTTCGATGAATTTTTCCTCATTAACGGTTCAAGTAACGGATGATCCGCTGTGCCGCGATGATGCCTTGCTGGATGCGATCATCCAAACGCGGCGCATGGTTCGCCGGGACGTAATCGCTCCCGGCCAGCGCCACCCCCGCCGGGAGCAATTGCTGTACCGTCTGGAGCATACGCGGATGATCCGTCAAACGCCAGTTGGCCGGGTCGGACTCCGGCCATGTGGCGATATGATCGGCCTGTGGGTTCAGCGGCCAGCGCATGAGCGCCGCGAGTTCGCCCATAGGGTCTTGCGGCAGCTCGTCCGGCGAAAAGCGCAACCCAGCTTGTACCACCGCGCCGCCTTCCGCCGGGACTCGTGCCGCCGCTGTGACTTTGTGCGACTCCATCACCGGGCTATCTTGTGGATACATCACGTTTAAGTTGTGATGCTGTGTGCCCCGGTACCCCGCAGAAACACGGGTAATCGTATCATAACGATAATCCAGCAGTTGATAGCTGATTTCCGGCGTGAGCGTGTGGAACATACGCTCGGCATACCGCGCCGGAGCCGTGACGATCAACGCACGGGCATCTAAGACCATGCCATTTTCCATACAAATCGAAAAGGTCTTGCCGTCCAGCGTGCCCAGTGTGCTGACGGCCATCCGCATCATCATCGGCGCATCTAAGCGTTGCGCCAGCGCGTCAACGAGCATTTGTGCCCCTTGCGAGAACGCCAGTCGCCCCGCTTCCGTGACGAACGCCGCATCATGCAGGGCAAGCTCTTTAAGCACGGTTTCCAGCATCGCCGGGTTAGAGACTTCATAGCTCATGGGGCCGCTATCCAGCCTAAAATCATTGATCTGCACCGTCTGGATGCTGCCGCCCAAGCGCGGCTTGACTTCGATCAGCATATAGGATACTTGCTGCTTTTGGAGTTCGTAGGCGGCGGTAAGGCCAGTCAGCCCCCCGCCGATGATGACGACATCACGCATGGTTTATGTAATCACTCCCATTCAATCGTTGCGGGTGGCTTACTCGTCACGTCATAGGTCACACGGTTGATGCCCTTCACTTGATTGACGATACGATTGCTCACCTGTGCCAAAAGGTCGAACGGCAAGCGCGACCAATCCGCCGTCATGAAGTCGTCCGTCGTCACCGAACGCAACACCAACACCTCTTCATAAGTGCGGTTATCGCCCATCACGCCCACGCTCTTAACCGGGAGCAACACCGCGAACGCCTGCGATGTCGCCGCGATACCATCCGCGCCGGGGCGGAGTAACCCGGCAGCGTCCAGCGCATCGCGGAAGATCGCGTCAGCTTCGCGCAGCGCCTCCAGCCGCGCCCAGGTGATTTCCCCTAAGCAACGGATGCCCAAGCCAGGGCCAGGGAATGGCTGCCGCCAAACGATATGATCCGGCAAGCCGAGCGCCGTGCCCACCTTACGCACCTCATCCTTGAACAAATCGCGCAGGGGTTCTACCAGCGTAAACCGTTCTTTGAAGTCCGGCGGCAGGCCACCTACATTATGATGACTCTTGATGGTCTTAGCGGTCTTATGCCCAACCGCGCTTTCGATCACATCCGGGTAGATTGTCCCCTGTGCCAAAAAATGCACATCTTGGAGCGTGTCGGCTTGCTGGCGGAAGACATCAATAAAGGCCGCACCGATGATCTTACGTTTGGTTTCCGGGTCATGTTGATTTTGGAGCTTGCTCAAGAAATGCTCGGTCGCATCTACCGCGATCAAATTCATACCACGCTCCTCTTGGAAGACGCGCACCACCTGCTGCGGTTCGTCCTTGCGCAGCAAGCCCGTGTTGACGAAGACCGAGGTCAGTTGATCGCCAATCGCTTTATGGATCAACGCCCCAGCAACGGCGGAATCCACGCCGCCACTGAGCGCCAACAGCACCTTATCCGCGCTGACTTGCGCTTGGATGCGCTCTACCGCGTCATCAATAAAAGCGACGGGCGACCATTTCGCCTCACAGCCACAGATGTTGAAGATGAAATTATGCAGTAAATCCATGCCGCGTGGGGTGTGCGTTACTTCCGGGTGGAACTGCACGCCGTATAATCGGCGTTCATCGTCGCCCATAGCCGCAATCATGCCGCTGGAGGAGGTCGCCAGCACGTTAAAGCCGGGGGGTGGGGTCGCTACATGGTCGCCGTGCGACATCCACACGGTCATTTCATCTGGCAATGTCTGGAATAGGGTGTTGGTCGTATGCGTGATGGTCGCTGCGCCATACTCGCGGGCTTGCCCGGCTTGTACTGCGCCGTTAAGCGTCTGCGCGATGAGTTGCATCCCGTAGCATACGCCAAGTGTGGGCAACACGCCCAACGTAACATCTGGCGCAAGGTGCGGCGCATCATCCGCATAGATGCTGTTGGGGCCGCCAGAGAAGATCATCCCTTTGGGGCTATGGTCGGCCAATTCTGCTTGTGTGACAACCGCCGGGAAAACCTCAGCATATACGCCGAGTTCGCGCACGCGCCGCGCAATAAGTTGCGTATACTGCGAGCCAAAGTCCAGGATGACGATGCCACCTTTGCGTAATGCGTCGGACATGGCTAGGCAAGCTCAATCTTGCCGTTTGCCATGCTGGTGATGGTCGCCAGCGCATAAATCGGCACATCATACCCGGAGTTTGCCAGGAGATCGCGCCCACTCTCGAATGACTTTTCCACCACAATGCCCACGCCGACTAAACGCGCCTTGGCACTGGTGACGATCCGTGCAAGGGCCGTCAGCGTCTTGCCACTGGCGAGGAAGTCATCAATGATGAGCACGTTTTCATCCGGGCGCAAGAACTCCGCGCTGACCAAGAGCGGCACATCCCCGCCTTTGGTATGGCTTGGCGCGGTTTCCAGGAAGACCGGCCCGGCCATTGTGATCGGCTTTTTCTTACGGGCATAGACAACCGGCACGCCTAAGACGGTGGCCGTCATCAAAGCGGGCGCGATGCCGGAAATTTCCGCTGTCAGGATGCGATCAACCCGTTTATCCCTAAATTGTGCGGCGAGTTCTTCCCCCATTTCCTGCATCAAGTCCGGGTAGATTTGATGATTCAAGAGGCTGTCGATCTTCAGGATACCGTTGCCGAGGTTTTGGCCTTCGGCTTGAATACGTTGTTTAAGCGCTTCCATTGTCCTCTTCTCTCTCGTTGGTTGGCGTATATCCGCCGATTTCTTCATAGACTTCTGCAAAGGCCATTTCAAAGCTGCCCGGTGCGAATTCTTGCAATTGCGCCCCGGCGCGTTGCCCTTCTGGTGTCATCAGGGCTTGTTCCATCTGTGGCCGGTCGTCAAAGTAGACTTCCAAAATGCGATAAAAAGGTGATTGCCCAACCGGGCTACCGACCACATGGTTAACTTGCCGCCGCTTAACACCGGGCATCTGCTCGATGTGAGCCAAAAGTTGTGTGTAGTTTACTTCAAAATTACGGATCGCCGTCGGTTCTGGATGCTGAAAGATAATCATGAATTTAAACATGTGCTTGGCCTATTTTCAACGCTCATGTGTATCGGACTTAAGCAAGCGCCCAACAAACACACCGATCACGAAGACAATCAACAAAGTCAACCACGTTGTTGGGCTATCCTCCTCTGGCGTATAACTTTCAACTTGGTCAACCGGGCGAGCGTTGATGGTGTTGGCAGTTTGCTCTAAGCTGCGGGCGATGGTGACGACGTTAGGATCATCGCTATCCGCACGGAGCTTGGCCGCTGCGTCAAGCAAGGTCTTGACGGCAGCATTACGGGCGGCTTTTGCCTCTTGGTAGGCGGCGCGGGTTTGTTCTTGGGGTACGGTCTGCATGTGGGGGTGCCTCCTCATCTTTGCACATGCCGCCTATTATAACGCCCTTTGCCGTGCCTGCTTAGGCCGTTATAATGCGTGGCATGAATCTAAAACGCTTACTCATACTTGTCATTATTCTGGCCGGGTTGAGCCTTGGCTTAGTGCTTGATCTGGCAAACCGAGGCTTATTCTGGCAATTCGCATGGTCCGTATCCGGCGAGGAAGACCCCATCGCACAGATACGCGGCGTTGTCCAATGGGCGGGTAATGTCTTCCGCCCACAGCCGAATACCAACCCCATGACCCCTATCAACCACACCCATGAATATCCCTTCGGCGTGAACACCTTCTTAGAACAGGAAACCGAAGCGGAAAAAGTCGCGGCGAAGGTGCAGATGATCGCCGATATGGGCTTTGGATGGATCCGGCAACAGTTCATCTGGGAAGACATCGAAGTTCACGGTAAGGGTGACTTTACCGACCGCCGCAACGATATGGACGGCGACGGCGTGATTGACCCCATCGACGCTTGGCCGAAGTATGATCGCATCGTGGACTTAGCCGATGAACACGGTTTACGCATCCAAGCCCGGTTGGATAACCCGCCGGATTGGTCACGCGCTGCCCCCCGTGCGGAAAGCGGCGCGTTTGCCCCGCCTGATGATTATCAGGATTTTGTCGATTTTGCGGTAGCCGTCGCGGAGCGGTACAAAGGCCGCATCCATTACTATCAGGTCTGGAATGAGCCGAACATCTACCCGGAATGGGGTAATTACCCCGTCAGCCCGGAGGATTACACGCGCTTACTGTGCATGACATACGACGCGCTCAAAGCTGTTGATCCTGAAATCGTGGTCATCAGCGGCGCACTCGCACCGACGCAAGCCCTCACCGGGCGCGACCTCAACGACTTCATCTTCCTACAACGGATGTATCAGGCAGGCGCGGGGGATTGCTTTGACATTCTCTCCGTGCAGGGCTACGGCCTCAACAGCGGCCCAACCGATCAACGGATGCGCCCGACGATTGTCAATGTCGCCCGCAACTTATACATCCGTGATTTGATGGTCGCCAATGGTGACGCTCATAAAGCCATCTGGATCAGCGAAGCCGCCTGGAATTATGTACCAACCCGTGAGGCAAACCCAGGCATCACCGAGCCACGCACGCTCTACGGCCAAGTAACGCCCCAGCAAGCGGCGGATTACATGCCGCAATATTATCAACGGGCGTTAGAGGATTGGCCCTGGGTGGGCGTGGTCAATTATTGGTTCTTCAGCCGGGCGCACGACCACGAAGCCAATCAGCCATTCTACTACTTCCGCATGGTCGAGCCGTACTTTAACCCGGAGAACGCATTACCCTTCGAGCCAATGCCCGTTTACTATACCGTGCGCGACTATCTGTTGAACTTGCAGCCGACACTCTACCCCGGCGTACATCAAGCCGAAGGCCATTGGGCGCTAACCAACGACGGCGACAGCGCCGCCGACCCTGACGCGCAATTTGGCCGCGTACAACAAGCGGATACGATCCGCTTTGAAGCGGAAGGCACGGACGCGGTTTTACGCATCGCCGGGGCGGGCACCGTCACGATTACCGATGCCAACGACGACACCATCGCGGATGTGGCCTTTAATCATACGGTATTACGTGATCTCACGTTAGATTTAGGCCGCACAGCCGACCGCTACACCATCGTAATCAGCGGTGATAACGTCGCCTTGGATGCCGTCACCCTGATTGACCGCACCTTCCAGAACGTGTATCCCTGGGTGGTGGTGGCCGTCATAGGTGCGCTGATGCTGCTTATCGCTGTGATCGGCGGCTTGCAGGAGCGGCGACAGTGAACAAGCAGCGTGGGCTTGCCCTGGGCATGATGCTGGTCATCATTTTGATAGCGGCAGGGCTGCGCTTTCATCAATTGGGGACGCAATCCCTGTGGAACGATGAAGGCAACAGTTACGTACAAGCGACTCGCTCCTTAAGTGCCATTGCGGAAAATGCCGGGCGCGACATTCACCCACCGGGATATTATGGGCTGTTGGCGGTATGGATGCGTTTAACGGGCGCAAGTGAGTTCGCCTTGCGTGCGCTTTCCGCATTAGCCAGCATCGCCAGTGTCGGCTTGACCTTTGCACTCGGCAAGCGGTTATTTGGCACCGTGCCGGGCATTATCGCGGCGGTAATGGTTGCGCTCAACACGTTCAGCATTTTCTACGCGCAAGAAGCCCGCATGTATGCGTTGTTGGCTTTGTGGGGTGTCGCGTCCATGTGGGCGTTTGTCGGCTTGCTCTACACTGGACAGCGTGGTTGGTTGATCGCATTAGCGTTGCTCAATGCTGCCGGGTTATATACACAGTACGCCTTCCCCTTTGTGATGCTGGCGCAAGGCATTCTGTTCTTGGTCTGGTTGGCGATGATCCCGCGCACAGACCGCCGTCATACACTTCAACGCTACGTCATTGCTAACGTCATGACGATTGTACTGTATTTGCCCTGGTTGCCCACCGCATTGGATCAAATCACGACATGGCCGAGTACCGGCGCACCCGTGAGCTTTAGCCAAGCTATCGCGGATTTACTGGCTTATTTCGGCTTTGGCTTGACCATTGGCACCGGCACATCTATAGCGGTGGCTTTCTTC
>DAOTTT010000105.1:0-5520 GCA_034437635.1 Anaerolineae bacterium
TAATGCCGTCCACGTTTAATTTTGTTAGTCATTCTACGATTTTAGCAGAAAGGAGAAGCGGCTTCCTCCACCCGCTAAAGCAGGTGGTTTCCGCCGCATAATTTCGATGAATAATTAAACCCCATCAGGGCGCATTCGTCACACGTTTGCTTTGGCCAATATGGGCGTAATGCGCTCTAGGAGTGACGTGAAAATATCGCGATTGGCGATCGGGTCAATGCGGGCGCGTTGTTCATCTGGTGTCACGCGGAAAGAGTGATCGTGATTTTGATACAACACGAACGTCCCGCCAGTGTCCAAGCCGGGGCGTTTATCGTTCGGGTTTGCGGATTGCATCAGAACAACGGTGTTATGAGGGCCGCCGTTAATCATGATGTCGGTGAGGGCTTCGGCTTCATTTTGCGGGATATTGCCTTGCACAAATGCGGCTGCCGTCGCTTGGGCATCTTGGCTGCGGGCGCTATCGCTCACGGCTTTAAACGCAGCCCCTGGCATATCATGGGCGTTGCATGGTGCAGCAGCCGTATCGTGCAAATCCATGCGTTCCATCATCAAATCGGTGATTTGGTTGGGACGGTGGGTGACGGCAAAGGCATGAACAGCCGTTTTGCCGTTGTAATGATGCTCAACGGCGAGCTTGGGGCTGAAGTAGTACGTGTGTAGGGTGGCTTCGTCTTGGATGCTAGCGGTGGTGTAGACCATCGCCGCCATTTTTGCCATTGCAAATACGCTCATCATGCCAAAGATGGCACTATCCACTTGGAGATTATCGCCTTGTTGCTCGATGTAGCCGCGTGCAAGGAGCGATGCACTCCCTGCTTGTAGGCGTGCCATGCCGACTTCTTCAGTTGTGCCCGGTGGAAAAATCATGTTGCCCATCCCCAAAAGCGGGGGGATAATGAGCCGAGCTTGCAAAAAAGCGAACTCATCAAAGCTCAACTGAATCTCTAGTATATTATTGCTCACAGCGTAGTTCCCCTGTTACCAGTTCCAGGGCATAGCATCGCCTATTATATCCCAACGGCTGTTATCTGTCATGTATCCAGCGAAATCATCGCCTGCACTGGTGACAGCGTCTTTAAATCCATCCGGCAGTGGCGAGTGATTGATAACGGTATTGACCGCTGCAACACCCTGATTGACTTTCATATCTCCCCAGGCCTCACCATAATTCCATGAACCGACGGCAACATCTGTGGTCGCGTTGACGACACGGCCAAAGCTCTGGCCGAGGTCGATTTCATTACCGGCAGGTGCGCCAGTTGCAGAACCGAAGATGTCCGCACCGGGTACACCCCAATCATGCAATTGGTTGATGACACCTTGTCTAGGTGCGTTATACACGTCATAAGCAAATCGCGCAACTTCATACCGGACATTGGTCAAATCCGTTTGCGACATGGTGTTGTAATAGGTCTGTGTGGATTCAAAAAGCGAGTCGTGTAATTCCGGTGAAATATTGCCCGCTTCCGCGATGATGCGGCTCTGTGCAACTTCCAGCCCACCGTAAAGTTGATGTGCTGAGTTCCCCCATTGTACAGCGGTGCCAACGCCGGTTAAGTCGATGGCAGACCCTAGCATTGCGTCAATGGTGGCGATGCTGCCGCCACGAATGAGATTAGGCTCCTCGCCGAACTTCTCGCCATATTTAAGCACTGCTGCGATCGCTGTCATGCCACCGAGTACGCCTAACCCGGCACCACTTGTCGCAGGCTCTGGTATGACGATACCCACAGCGCCCAATGCTTTCACCCAATTGACGGTACCAAACGCATCGCCAGCGAGCTTAAAGTAAAAGCTGCTGCCCATCAACTCATTCCAGCGGTCACGCGGGATACCTGCGGGTGCAGCCGGCATTGCGCCGCCGCCACCAGCACCACCGCCGCCCGTACCGCCGCCGCCATCCGCACCGAACTGCCAAATATTACAGGCATCTTCTTCTGCTGCCCGCATAATCTGGATGATCTTCTGGGTTACATCGGCGGATTCTTCCAGCGCGTGGAGTAAACGCGCTAAACCAGGGATGATTTCATTGTCAAACCGGGCGAAGAATTGATCGGCATGGTCGCCTTCCCAATTGGGGCGACTCTGTTGTATTTGGTCAATGACCGTCCTATTCAGGCGTGTAATGAGTTCGGCTTGATCTTCAAATTGACTTGTGATTTGTCCAAGTTGTTCATAATCTGCCTGGACGATGGGCGCTGTCATAAATCGTCCTTCCTACGCTAATTTAAAGGCGCAGCGGTGTCGTAATGCGAGTACACATTACATTATATTACAAGTTTATGCAAGATGCCAAATGAAAAATGCAATTTTCCATGAAAATCAAGTTAAAAGGGCGCTAGGTGCGCCCTTGGGTGTTGTGTTAGAAGCGGGTTTGGCCTGCGCCGAAGATGCGCCCAGGGAGATTATAACCGTATTGCTTGAACTTATCGACAAACTTAGGCCGGAAGCCAGTCGGTTGTAAGTCACCACCGCCTTCGTGGGAGTAACCGCTTTCGCGTTGGCCTTCGGTGCGGTAGATGAAAATATCCTGAATAACGACGCTTTCGCCTTCCATACCTTGGATTTCGCTGATTTGAACGACCTTACGCGAGCCATCTTTCAGGCGGCTCTGCTGGACGATCATATCGACGGCCCCGGCGATCTGGGCGCGGATGACATCAACGGGTAAGTCCATACCAGCCATCATACACAGTGTTTCCAGGCGGGCGATTGCATCGCGTGGGCTGTTACTGTGAACGGTGGTCAATGACCCATCGTGGCCGGTATTCATCGCCTGGAGCATGTCCAGGGCTTCGCCACTACGACACTCACCGATCACGAGGCGGTCAGGGCGCATACGCAAGGTGCCCTTAACCAAATCGCGGATCTCTAGCCTGCCTTCTTCCTCTGTGCCAGGGATGGCCGGGGCTGTTTCCAGCCGGACGACGTGCCGCTGTGCGAGTTGGAGTTCGGCGGAGTCCTCTACGGTGATGATACGCTCATCCTCTGGGATAAACGAACTAAGCACGTTAAGCAGCGTCGTTTTACCAGAACCTGTACCCCCGGAGACGACGACGTTTAGCCGCGAGACAACGCACGCTTCCAAGAAAGTGCCAACATCTTTGGTAAACGAGCCAAAATTAATGAGGTCTTCGACAGTCAAGCGTTTTTCCGGGAATTTACGAATGGTAATGGTTGTACCATTGAGCGCGGAGGGGCGCGAGACGATATGCACACGCGAGCCATCGGGCAGGCGGGCATCGACCATTGGGTTCGAGCGATTTAATGCACGGTCTAGCGGGCGGACGATACGCTGTGCCGTCCAGATGACATGATCTTCATCGTCGAAGGCCATCTCTGTTTCTATGAGTTTACCTTTATACTCTGCGAAGATGACATCGCCCCCATTGACCATAATTTCTGAATAGCTACGATCTTGCACAAGCGGTTCAATCGCGCCGAAGCCCAACAAATCGTTGAGTAGCCCGGCTTCAAGCTCTTGATAATCACTCCCCTTGAGCTGCACATTCATCTTTTTGAGCACTGTTTGTAGGCGGTCAATGATGAGTTGGCATTTTTCCGGGTCGTTACGATTCCAATGATCGGCCTCATCCGGGTATGCCAGTAGCTTAGAGCGTAGTTGCTTACGGAGTTTCGTCACTTTAGGAGCGAGGCGGTACTTGGGTGGTACTTGATAGCCTGTATCCAGCACATCGCCGTTATCCAGCGTGCCGATCGGCATCACTTTTGACCGGGTGGGTTGGCTTGCGGCTTTTTTACCTTCAGGCTTTGGTTTTTCATCAAAAAGTGCATCTAAATTTGCTTCTTCGATGTCTTCATCGAGAAGGTCTTTACGATCTGGTTTATCACGCTTATCACCAGCGTCTTTCATCCGTTTAGAAAGAAACGAGGACGACATACTACCCCCAATACCGTTTAACAATGACAGGGAAATCTTATTTAGTGTAAGCGATACTCTCGGTATTGGTCAATTAACGTTGAGTTTGTGCGGTTATTATCTTGAGTAAAGCATCAAATAACAAGAGTCCAGAGACAATATTCTGGACTCTTTATTAGCAGAGATTAACGGCTAAATAACGATGTTGACTTTAGGCTCTTGGCCTTTGCGCCCTGGGATGAAGATCACCTTCTTTGGCTCTTTGCCGTTGATATACTTCTCGGCGGCTTCGCTAGCCAGGGCAACGGCAATGGCATCGTCTTTGCTGATGTCCGGTGCGACGGGTTCTTCTCCGCGTGGCTTGCCATTGACCATAATCACCAGGGTTACGGTATCCTCCTTGGCCTTTTCTTCGTCGTACTCCGGCCAGGGTTGATTATGCACGCTGTATTCAAAGCCTAGTTGCGACCATAGTTCTTCGGTGATGTGTGGCGCGATGGGCGCAGCCAAGCGTAGCATAACGTTCATGGCTTTTGTCCAGGCGGCTTTGCCCAGCTTACCCGCTTTGATGAAATCTTGCATTTGATTGCGCAGCGTCATCAGCGCGGCGACAGCGGTATTAAAGCTGAACCGCTCGAAGCTGTCGCTTACGGCGGCAATAGCTTGATGCACCTTGCGCTCGACATCGCGGTTTGCGGCTTCGTCGCCATCGCCGTCGTTGGGTGTGCCTGCGGTCACCATATCCCACACGTCTTTAATCCAGCGTTGGGGGCCGCTGATCTGATTCGGGTCCCAGGGGCCGCCTTTTTGCCAGTCAAATCCAAACATCAGGTAAGCGCGGACGGTATCCGAGCCGTATTGCGCGACCAGTTCATCCGGGTTGACCACGTTGCCCTTACTCTTGGACATCCGCTGGATTTCCAGATGGTGCTTTAACTGGGTGACGTTGTTCTCGCCTTGGATGGCAGGAATATCAACGGTTGCGCCGTCTACGACTTCCACGGTTTGCTTGACCCCGGCCATATCAACTGTCAAGATTTGCTCGGTGCGTTTGACGATCTCACCGAACACCCCTTCAAAACCTGCGGGGACGGCATCCGGCCTATCAACGACTTGGACATGATCGGCGAACAGCTTATCGCCTTCATAACGCCCGGTCGCCAAGATGTAATCGCCGGGGCGCTCCGCGCCTAACACCTGGCCTTGATTGCGCAGTTGCAGCATGGGTTCGCCCCAATCCAGCACGCTGGCATCGCGTCCGTTGGCTTCTATCACTTGCTTGACCTCATCGAACATGCCCAGGTCGCGCATGGACTTGGTAAACCAGCGCGTATACAGCAGGTGCATGGTGGCGTGTTCCGCACCGCCGGTGTAGGTGTCTACTGGCAGCCAATACGCGGCTTCTTCAGGATCAAAGGGGCCGTTATCGTAATTGGGCGACAGGTAGCGATATTGATACCATGACGAACACATAAACGTATCCATCGTATCCGTTTCACGGCGGGCAGGGTTGCCGTCGCTGTCCGTCGTGCTCAGGAACGGCTCGTAGTAGGTCAACGGACTGCGCCCGCTCGGTTGGAACTCCACATCTTCCGGCAGGGTAACGGGTAAATCATCGTCCCCCTCTGGTTCGATGC
>DAOTTT010000106.1:0-6695 GCA_034437635.1 Anaerolineae bacterium
TAATGCCGTCCACGTTTAATTTTGTTAGTCATTCTACGATTTTAGCAGAAAGGAGAAGCGGCTTCCTCCACCCGCTAAAGCAGGTGGTTTCCGCCGCATAATTTCGATGAAAAAGTTACTTCCTTTGTTGACCCTTTTGGCCTGGGTGATGATCCAGGCACCGCAGGCTAACGCCCAACAATCGGCTGAGGCCGAGTGGACGATTATGATGTATGGGGCGATGGACAACGACTTAGAAGCCTTTATCTTTGCGGATATGCACGAGATCCAAATAGTCGGGAGTTCGCCCCAGGTGAATATCGTCACCCAAGTTGACCGGGCAGAAGGCGAAGATAGCCGTTGGGGAGATTGGACGGATACACGCCGCTTTTACCTGACGCAGAGAGCAGCTACAACGCAAACCCAAGCGCAACGCATTGAAGTTGCCACACAATACTTCGTAGACCAAGGCTTTGGAGATTACAATTCTGTCTTCCAGGAAATCAGCCAGATTGCCACGACAGACCCCAACTTGTTCGATACGATCTACGAGAACAACATGCTGTATGTAGAATTTGATGAAGAACCCATAGAGATTTTAGGTGAGGTAGATATGGGCGACCCGGCATCGGTCACCGATTTCGTCACCTGGGGGATTACCAACTATCCCGCTGACAAATATATGTTGATTATGTCCTCGCATGGTTTGGGCTGGGCTGGTTTGGGGCCGGATTATGGTAATAATGACTCAATGCTGCTGCTTGAAGAGATTGAAAGCGGTGTACGCGCCGCGCTTGATGCAACGGGTGTTGATAAAATCGACATCATCGGTTTTGATGCCTGCTTGATGTCACAGTATGAAGTCGCCACCGCGTTACAGAGTATCGCTCACTATTCACTTGCAGCGGAAGAAGTCATCCCCGGTTTAGGGTGGCAGTATACAACGCCAATCCAAGCGTTAGTAGATAATCCATCTATGGATGCGCTGACATTCGGCCAGGTGATTATTGACGCTTACGTTGAAGAATACGTCGCTCAGGGCTTTTCCAAGGTGGACTTACACCTATTGGACTTAGGGCAGTTAGATCAGGTGACGAGTGCCTTAACGGATTTTGACCGTCTGCTCAGTTCCGATATGACGTTCTTGCTCTCTGCTTTTGCGGCTGCCCGTCAAAGTGCTCAGGTATTTGGCCTGACCCCCGATTATGGCGACGATGGATTGTATTCCTTTATTGACCTGCGCGACTTTATGCAGCGTCTTTACATCCAGAGCTTGAATAACGTTGAATTGGCTAATGCGATGGATCGCGTTATCAGTGCTGTGGATGGGACAGTCGCCTATTCGCGGGCAGATGATCTTTTGCCAGGGGCGAATGGTATTTCGATCTACTTCCCGCTGAATGCACAGACATATGAATTATTTGGCGAACGCCAAGGGTATCCGTTTGCCTCTACGGGTGCGCAACTGTGGAACGGGTTGTTAACTAATGTGCACCAGACGATTGCAACGGAAGTCAGCGCGGCTGATTTAACCGTGCAAATTACAGATGCACCAGCCAATGGTAGCATTTACGACCCGCCGGCGTTTTTCTTTAACTATGACGGCACCGGGATCAGTAGCATCAAAGCCATTACGTTATTACAACTGAACACAGGTTTACAGATCATCGTCAATGAGACGGCCATTGCTCGTTATCTATCCATTGATTTTGGGGGCGAAGTTTACGAATACATTGACTATTCCCCGCAACCGAGTAATTTCTTTATCTGGGATGCTAAAATGAGTGTGCTAACCGACGGTGAGCAAAGCGTGCCGGTATTGCTCATACCGCGTGGGCTGGGCGAAGCCATCATTCGCGGGGTGTTGTTGGATCAAAATGGCAATGTCACGAATGATGCCGCCCTGGTTTACAGCGGGCTTACACAAGAGGTTGTGTCGCTCATCGCATTTGCGGAAAATGGCGCACCTTTCGTTGCGCGTCCGCAACCGGGCACTTTCTTCATGCCTATCTGGGAAACACTCGATGAAAATGGCTTCAATGCGGAAGCCTCGCAGGTGTCATTTGATTTGAGCTTCGGCTTGCCGCAAATCGCGTTCCAGCCTGTACCGGATGGCATGTACACCGTTGGTTTTGAAGTGCGCGATCTCGCCGGTAATGCGACATTTGACTCGGCTGCGATCACCGTGACCAACAGCAATTTAGACCCGAACTGGCAAGCTTATAAGTCACTCGATACTGGCGTTACTTTCTTATATCCGGTGGATTGGTCCACACCGCAGCCTGTACTGCGGGATGATGGCTCGGTTGTGGTTGGGTTGTTCGACCCAGAACGCGAAGCGAACGTGATTGGTGTTGCCGCTTACGAAGGGGCTGATGCAGAGACCGTGCTAGCGGATACACAACAGCGCATTTACGAGTCAGACAACCCGGTCATTTATGATGTCTTACCGCTAAACTTGACTTACTCACCTGTTGGGTTTGAATATGAATATTCGGTAGGCAACACGCGGTTACGCGGTGTGCGTATTATCTATGATATTTCTGAGAATAACCGTGTTTATCTCGTTAACTTGACCGTCACAGATGATACATACGATCGCGGCATTGAAATTATCAATCGTTTGGTTGAGTCGCTGACATTTTTTACGCCACGCTAAATAGCGTTTGATCCATTATTTCATATGGAGATATTGAAATAGTCTATATGAGGTATTTTTTTGCATCGGTTGTTTCCAGAAAATTGCAGCTTAACCTAAGCTCATCCGCCGCGCATAAAATGAGGCGTGTTGTGATAGAAACCAAGTTGAAAATTATATGGAATATTCTGCGAACTTGAACCTAGAACGCTATCGCTTCTTCACGGATGGTTGGGGTGAACCATTGGTGATGCTACATGGTTTTACGGGCACTACTGCAACGTGGTCTGCGCAAGTTAAAGCCTTACAAACTGACTTTGAAATAATTCGTCTAGATTTACTCGGTCATGGTGGCACCGTCGCGCCGCAGGTGCCAGGTCGCTACAGCATCAAATCCGCTGCGCGTGACTTACTTAAGTTACTTGACAACTTGCGCCTAGATACCGTGAACTTGGTGGGGTATTCAATGGGGGGGCGCTTGGCTTTATATATGGCTTATCGCTACCCGGAGCGCATCAAGCGGCTGATTTTAGAGAGTGCATCGCCGGGGCTGCGCACAGAGGCGGAACGCGCCGCCCGTGCAGAAAGGGATAACGCGCTGGCAGACCGCATCATAGTGGACGGCATCACAGCTTTTGTTGATTATTGGGGAAAATTACCCTTATGGGCGAGCCAAGCGGATAATTTAGATGCTGCGGCCAAGGCGGTATTACGTAGAGAACGTTTAGCGCAGCGTCCGGTGGGGTTAGCCAATAGCTTACGCGGGATGGGCACAGGCATACAACCGTCACTATGGGATGATTTGAGCGCGATCACGGTGCCGGCATTGTTGCTTGCCGGGGAATTAGATACTAAGTTCGTGGAAATCAACCAACAGATGGCCGATACTTTGCCCAATGCCCGCTTAGAGGTTGTCCCATCGGTCGGTCATACCATTCATTTAGAAGCACCCGATATGTTTAATCAGCATCTCCGTGAGTTTATACGATGAAACCCATAACCATCAAAACGATTACGCTGCATCCAGTTGAACTCCCGCTTAAGTCACCATTTCGCACGAGCTACGGCACGCAGACGCATAAACATGCGGCGATTATCGCTGTACACACAACCGATGGAGTAATCGGTTGGGGCGAAGCCTCATTTGAGCAATTCCCCGCCTATGACGCAGAGACCATGACCACCGGCTTACACGTTCTGCGTGACTTTCTGATGCCAATGATGACCGGGCAAACGCTGACAGAACCGACGAATTCCCCGGCGTTAGTGGCAGCGGTGCGTGGTCATCGCTTTGCAAAAGCCGGACTAGAGGCGGCCATATGGGATGCTTTTGCCAAGACAAATCACATGCGCCTAGTCGATTTACTGGCGCGTTACGCCGGGGATACCCCGCGTGATGCGATCCCGGTAGGGGCGGCAGTGAGCTTACAATCGACTATTGAAGAGACGTTGGCTTTAATCCAGAGGCGTGTAGAGCAAGGCTACACCCGGATTAAGTTGAAGATCAAGCCGGGGCAGGATGTTGATTTGCTGGCGGCGGTGCGTGGGCGCTTCCCGGCGGTGCCGCTAATGGCAGATGCCAACAGCGCCTATACGTTAGCTGATAGCGATACGCTAGCACAGTTGGATCGCTACGAGTTGATGATGATCGAACAACCGCTGGCCTATGATGATCTCTATGAGCATCATCTCTTGTCACAGCGCATCAATACGCCAATTTGCTTGGACGAGAGCGTAAAATCAGCGCGGGATTGGCGCTTGGCGTTACACATTGGCGCGGGGCATGTGCTGAACCTGAAGCCGGGTCGGGTCGGTGGTTTTACAGAGGCGCTCGCTATTTATCGGCTTGCGGTCGATTATCAAGCTGATTTATGGATCGGCGGTATGCTGGAAACAGGTATAGGGCGGGCGGCGGCGCTAGCACTGGCTGCGCTCCCCGGTGTGACCTTGCCCGGTGACATTAGTGCGTCGGATCGTTACTTTACACAAGATATTGTAGAACCGGCCTTCACGCTTGGCGCGGATGGCCTCATGCATTTACCAATAGGGGATGGCATCGGCGTTTCTGTGATGGTAGAGCGGCTAAAATGACAGCGGACGGGCAATCTTGGCAGATCGCCCGTCGCTAAAAAACTTATGCGCTGGACAGATTTAAGGTGCCGTGAAATAAGCCCACCGGAAATGTCGATAATGCTTCGCTCATCAGCAATACGCGCCGATCACCATGCTCGTTGAGCGTGAAGTTTTCATCTGTTAGCACGTTATTGAGTGTGTCAACTGCCGCCTCACGCGGGAGCATTAAGCGTGTATCGTGCCATACATCCGCGCCGAGTGGCAACGCTTGTTGATCGCCCATGAGTGTCGCTGTCAAACGCGGGATAACGACCAATGTCATATCGTCCTCTTGGACGCGCACAAACGCGCAGACATGATCGGCCTGCTTGCCCTGTACATCAACCCAATAATAATCACCATCGCGGAACAAATCCTCATGTTCCCGGCGGAAGTTGAGCGCCTGATGTGTCAGATAGAGCTTAATCCAGCCATCATTGATATTTTGGGTGAGGTCGTTAATCAATGCCCCAAGATCAGTTTCTTGTGCTGCTTTGAGGTCTTCAAGCAGGGTCTTGCGCTGCTCAAAGTCGATCAAACGGCGGTTATCCGGGTCAACAAGGCTATAGTTCCACAGTTCATTACCCTGGTAAATATCCGGGATGCCTGGTGTCGTCAGCTTGAGCAAGACTTGCGCTAACGAATTGACCTTGCCATAAAACGCGGTGCGCTGTTGTAGTGGGATAAAGGTATCTAAAAACACTTTATTGTCAAACAGCGTCGCGATGAAGTCGGTGATAGCTTTGGCGTAAGCGTCATTCGGGTTGATCCAGTTACTATGCGTCTTCGCCTCATTGATGGCCTTGTGCATATAGGCGATTACCCGTGATTGGAAGTCTTCAACATCAGCTTCGTCGTCCGGCCACGCGCCGATCAGCGATTGATAAAGCAAGTATTCGTCATTGGCAGATGGAGCCGGGGTATCGTTGACCACTGTTTTAGCATTGGCGTTATGCTTACCCCATGTTTGGAGCGCGTCGCGCCATATATC
Source organism: Anaerolineae bacterium (assembly GCA_034437635.1). Taxonomy (GTDB): domain Bacteria; phylum Chloroflexota; class Anaerolineae; order Aggregatilineales; family Phototrophicaceae; genus J038. The sequence continues at coordinate 5,721 of DAOTTT010000106.1, forward strand.
CGGGATTTCTGATAGCACAGAGATGCGGGCGCGGATGTCTTCGCTGCGTTTGGTATCGTGGGTGCTGGTAGAAAGCATCGAGTAAGGGTAGGTTTTGCCCATCACATGCGTATGGAAATCGGCCGCCTTCGCCCCAAATCGCTCTGGATGCCCGCCAACCTCATTGAGCGATGTCAATCGGTTATAAATGTAAAAAGCGGTGTCTTCAACGCTTTTCGCCATCACCGGGCCGGTGATTTGCTGGAATTTCATCACGAATTCGCGCAGGTCGGCGCGTTGTCCTTCGGAGAAGTCCTGCCAATTGTCCATCAGCAGCACATCGCCCAAAAAGTCAAAGATACTGCTGGCCGTCAGTGCATTATGCTTTTTGGCTACTTGGATGGCATTTTGAATATAGTGACGGTCACGCTCGGTCACATCACCGGGGCCGGTAATATACGTGCGGTAGATAGGCAATGCAGCGATGAATTCGCTCATGGCAAAGGCGAGACTGTTACGGGTAAAGCCACGATAACGACGATTGCGCTCCACTATACGGGCGAGTTCCGCACTGCGGGCTTCGATCTCGCTGGTGAGTGATTGCGACATGACCAACTTCTTCGTCATATCCGTTAGGGCGTGGAAGTCGATACGCTCACCGATAAAGTCTGCGTAAATGGTGTCAATTTCGGTTTCATTCGCTGCGTTGACCAATAAGTTATTGACCACATACATAAAATCATAACCGGTCGTACCATAAACCGCCCACTCATCCGGTAAGGGTTCGGTCTCGGAGAGGATTTTTTCTACTAACACGTAAAGCGGCCACTCGGCGTTACCTTGCTCATTGAGTGTACGCAGGCGTTCGCTGACGAGATAATCAGTCTCTAGGGGATGCCCAAGCTCATGTTCAATGCGGGTGAGGGCATAGGCTTCTTGCAGGCGCATGAAGTACGCTTCAGGGTCCCATAGGCCGTCAGGATGGTCGATGCGCAC
>DAOTTT010000107.1:0-8375 GCA_034437635.1 Anaerolineae bacterium
GCGAGTAGATGTCCACCCCGGTTTTCGCCAAACGACCCAATTATGTATGGCATGATGACACGGCCACGCAGATCGTCTTGGCGGGGGGGTTTCTGTTTATCATCAGCAACATTCTGCTTTTAATTATATTTGGCAACGCCCTTTACAACTCCGCTAACGACATTGACGTTAACGCGGGGGTGGGCATCTTAATCAGCAGTCTGTTATCCCTGCTAGCATTTGGCGGCAGCGCGTGGGCGCTCGGCGTGCGCAAGCACCCGCTAAAGTGGCCCGCGTGCGGCTTTCGGCGGACCTCATGGACGATGTTGGCGCTCATCGTCACCTCCACCGCGTTCGGCGCGGTGCATTTGAGCAGCATCTCGCTGTTATCGCTGTCAGTCGCCGGGGCATTCTGCGCGGTGATGTACCAATACAGCAGTTCATTGTGGAACGCGATCGCCGTCCACGCCGGGAATAATGGCACAGTTGTCATTTTGACCTATTTTGTGTTTAAATCATCGGTGTTCTACTCGTTCTAACGTTTTTGGTGGAAATGTGGATTTAGCCCCTCACCCTAAATCCCTCTCCCAACCGCCGCTTTGCGGCTAGGAGAGGGACTTTTCTCCCCTTCTCCCAGCGTAGCGTTCGGGAGAAGGGGCTAGGAGATGAGGGCTAAAACAGGATTCCACCAATTCCGGTAGAATCAGGTGTTTTAAAGAAAGGATCACTTAATGAGCGATTTAACCGATCGTATCGCCGTTGTCACCGGGGCAAGCCGGGGCATTGGCCGCAGCATCGCCCTTGAACTCGGCGCACGCGGCGCAACAGTCATCGTGAACTATAACCGCAGTGCTGATGCCGCGCAGGGAGTCGTAGACGCGATTATCGCCGCCGGGGGCCAGGCGCACGCTTTCCAAGCGGATGTGAGCGAAGAAGAAGCGGCCAACGCTTTGATCGAGACGACCGTTAAAGAGCATGGCAAAATCGACATCTTGGTGAACAACGCCGGGACGACCAAAGACAACGTGATTATGCGGTTAAACACGGACGACTTCGACAGCATCATCAAGACCAACCTCCGCAGCGCGTGGATACTGTGTAAGGCGGTCATCCGCCCGATGATGCGCAAACGCTTCGGGCGCATCGTCAACATTACCAGCGTCAGCGGCATCATGGGGCAAGTCGGGCAGACCAACTACAGCGCCAGTAAAGCCGGGTTAATCGGCCTGACGAAATCCCTCGCCCGTGAGTACGCCGCCCGTAACATCACCGTGAACGCCGTCGCGCCCGGTTTCGTGGCGACGGATCTCACCGCCGATATCCCCAAAGACCTGCAAGATCAAACCAAGACGCTGATTCCGATGGGGCGTTGGGGCGAAGCGGAAGAAATCGCTAAAGCGGTGGCGTTCCTCGCGTCGGAAGATGCCGGATACATCACCGGGCAGGTGCTAGCCGTTGATGGCGGATTGGCAATGTAATGCAGCCGCTGACGACCGCACACGTTCAGAGAGTTTTAGCCGCCTTTGACCTGGGTTTAGAGGTCATCACCTACGCGCAATCGACGGCGACATCCCAGCAAGCGGCGGATGCGATCGGCTGTGAACTGGGGCAGATCGCCAAGAGCTTATGCTTCATGGTAGATGGTGCGCCTGTGCTGGTCGTCGCGGCGGGCGATCAGCGCGTGGATGATAAAAAACTGGCCACCTACTTTGAGGTAGGCCGTAAAAAGGTCAAGACGGCCAAACCAGAGCAATGTATTACGATATTTGGTTATGCGCCGGGCGGTGTGCCCCCGGTGGGGCATCGCACAGCGGATATACCGACGCTCATTGACGACTCGCTGCAACGGTTCGAGCGCGTCTATGCAGCGGCGGGCGCGTCTAACGCCAACTTTGGCATCACCGTGCCGCAACTGGTGACGATCACCAACGGCACCATCATGGATTGCAAAAAAGAAAGTGGATAGGGTCTTGGGCGACGACCGCTACCTAAAACTTTGAACTAGATTACCCAACAAGGAGAAATAATGTCTTACGAAACCCTACTTTTTGACCATACCGACGGCGTAGCGACGATCACGCTCAACCGCGCCAGCACCTATAATTCCCTGAGTATGCAGACCATCAAAGAGCTTATCCATGCCTTTAAAGCCTGCGGCAAAGATGATGCGATCCGCGCGGTGGTGCTCACCGGGGAAGGCAAAGGCTTTAGCAGCGGCGCGGACCTCGTTGAACTCAGCGCCAACCTGCACAGCGTCGATATTACCGAAACCTTGCGCGGGGGCTTGAACACGCTTGCGCGGACGATCCGCACGTTGGAAAAACCCGTCATCTGCGCCATGAACGGTGTCGCTGCCGGGGCGGGCGCTTCCCTGCCGCTAATGACCGATTACCGCATCGCGTCGGAAAATGCTAGCTTTGTATTCGCCGCGTTCGTCAATATCGGCATTGTGCCCGATGCAGGCGGAACATACCTCTTGCAGCAATTGGTCGGGCCGAGCAAAGCGTTGGAGCTTTTCCTGATGGCTGATGCCAAAAACCGCGTTGATGCGCAAGCCGCGCTCAATTTAGGGTTAGTCAATCAGGTGGTGACAGCGGATGGTCTCGTGCCAACGGCACAAGCCATTGCCGGGAAGCTCGCCAAAATGCCGACAAAAGCCATCGGCTGGACAAAACGCGCCATCTACCGCGCCGCCAGCCGCAACTTGGAAGATGCCGCCGATTATGAAGCCTTGATGCAATCTGCCGCCTTCCGCACGGGAGACTTCCAAGAAGGCGTTGCCGCTTTCTTAGAAAAACGTGAACCAGAATTTAAGGGGCGCTAGATTTGCGGATGAGCGCCACTTCAGGGTAAGCTACGGGCGATTTTCATGCGATACGGAGGCTGCCATGAGCACCATTTTTAAGAAGATTATCGACAAAGAAATCCCCGCCGATGTGGTCTATGAAGATGACGACGTGTTAGCGTTCAAGGACATCAGCCCACAAGCGCCGACACACATACTCATCATCCCGAAGAAGGAAATCGCCACCGTGAACGATGTCACGCTGGAGGATATGCAGACACTCGGCAAATTGTTCATCGTGGCGAAGCAGATCGCCGCCGAACAAGGCATCGCCAAAAGCGGCTACCGCTTGATTGTCAACGTGCGCGACGACGGCGGGCAAGAGGTGTATCACCTGCATATGCACTTACTCGGCGGGCATCCATTAGGCCCAATGCTGACAAAAAAATAGGGGGAAATTCCCCCTATTAATGGGCTATTCGTCGTCTTCGATTGTCTCATCTTCTGCTGGCGACGCAATAGCCGCTTGCAGCGCATCAAGCGTCAGATCGTCTAGTTCTTCGCCGTTGATAAAGACAGTCGGCGTGCTGGATACGTTGCGCTCATCCACGTTATCACGCGCTGCGTCGATAAACGCGGTGGCCGCATCGCTCGCCAAGCAGTCTTCAAAAGCCGCTGTATCGAGATCAAGATTAGCTGCGCCCGCCGTCAAGCGTGCCGGGTCAAAAGCATCATTGCCGAATTGCCCATGCCACGAGTACAGCACAGACGAATATTGGAAGAACGCGCCCTGCTCACCTGCGCAGAACGCGGCCTTAGTCGCGTCTTCGAGGTTATCCGCGTCCACGCTCCCGGTAAAGTGCGGATAGTAGATCAGTTGCACATCACCCCCTAAAGCCGCTTCAATCAGCGTCTCTTTGGAAAGATCATGCCAGTTAAAGCAACCGGGGCAGCTATAACTAGAGAAGTCTTCCACGATAACTGGTGCATCGTCGCTACCCATGCGGAAGAAGCCATCATCTGTGACGCTCTGCTCAAGGTCGGCGTATTCATCCGTCAAGCCCAACGGAATAGGCGCGGCAATATCAGCGTTAGCAGATGGCTCATTCGTAGCCTCTGGCACGACATCATCAGTCGTCTCGTCTATATTGTCGTTACGCTCGCTAGGATTAATGCGGCTCAGAGCGGTGTTAACTTGATTCACAAGGCTTGATGCAGTAGTTTCGATCGGCACGCCCTGTACGGTCGTAATCGGCGCACCAGTATAACCCCGGCTGCCCGCTTCACGGTCGGCGGTGTTGTTATGATCTTCTGCGCGGCCACTGCCTAAGCAACTGCGGAAGTCGCCTGTATTTAAGCCAAGCTCCCCCGCGCCGCTGACCATGCGGTTCTGCGAAAAGGCGTTATTACCATAGGCGCTTTGCCAATCGAAGAGCATATCGTGCATTTCAAAGAACATGCCCTGTTCCCCAGCGCAGAACGCGGCCTTTGCCGCACCTTCGGAGTTCTGCACCGAGCCGACAAAGCGCGGGATGAACGTATAAGACACGTTGCCACCCCGCACAAAGTCAACGATGTCGTCCATCGCATCATCGAAGAATACCTTACACGCCGGGCACCCAAAGCTAGAATACTCCACAATGCGCACGGGTGCCTCTGGGTCACCCAAGACATAGAAGCTATTTTCATCTTGGGATTGGGTTATCCCTTCATACCGTTCGAGCGTGCCCTCAGGGATGGGCGCTTCTGCCGGGGCGTTAATCAAGATGAAGACGATAACCGCCAGCACAACCACGCCCCCCACAATAATCGCATAGGTAGTCAACCGGCGGCGCTGTTGTTGGCGTTTGCGCTCTTCGCGCCGTTGGCGTACAAGCTCCGCCTGATTACTTTGGCTTGGTGACTTTTTGGCCTTGTTACTGCTCTTGCGTTTTGTCATCAGACAAACCACTCCTCATAGTATAAAAATTGACAAACTGTGTTGAGTCTACTGCATTGCCCCATAAACGCCAATCAGAATAACATTAAATTCCACGCATCTTCTCGTACATCTGCTTAAAATACGCAACAGCATCCACCCTGGTACTTGGGAACAAGTCAAATATAGCAGGGTATCGAATTAATTGACCAGTCTTGTCTTGCTCCGGCAAGATAACGCCCTGTGGGTGATGATAGCGGAAAGCACGCGGTTTAAGGTGTATTTTATCAGTAATGTAACCCAAGCGGATGAGGTCTTGGATCATCACGCCCACCTGCCGCTCGTCTTCCGCCGTAATCGGACGATAGCACACGTTACGCAAGCGGTTAGATGGGTCAAAGCACAGCGTCAAGCCGCCGTATAGCTCGATGACAGCATTATCAAATTGACCGTACTCTGCGCCTGTGAGCGTCATGCGTTGGCTGGAAAAATACGTCATAAAGGCGTAGCCGGGCGCATTACGATAGGCGGCCAAGGGGATAAGCTCTACGTCTGATTCAAGATCAAGCGCCGGGAGTACCGTTTGCTCTAAATATAATGCGGATGCCAAAGCCGAGTTGATCGTCTCCGGCAGGGATAGATGCGGCAGCGCCTCCAGGCTGGCTAGATGCGCAGTGATCTGCGCGTCATCCAACAGCCCCCGCTTGAGCAACACTTTGCGGATCGCCGCTTGATATTTACCACCGTACAAGATCATCTCTGCGGAGAGCGCACACCGCGCCAGATCGCTGTAATCAAACTCGCCCACTGGTCCTAACTCCAAGAGCATCATCAATAAACTGCCGGAAATATCCCGTGCGCGATAGATGGCAATATGTGACGGCGTGCCGTCCGCTTGGATGGCTTCGTGTAAGCCGGAAAACACATCATAAAATGTGCCCGTCAGCAGGCGTGAGTAATTATGCGGTTGACGACCTAGCGTAAACTCCGGGTCTTCCGGCGCGTAGAGCAAATTATCAAACGGGATGTACTTAAAATCGTTCAAGGCATTACGTAAATATAAGCTATGCGTCTGTAAGCGATGATCGTCGCTCTCCGTAAGGGCTTGCGTCAGATATTCGGCCATCTGCGTGACAAAATTATTTGTGCGCAAGTCACCTTTCGTCCAATCTAACATGCGCTTGATGAGCGAGTCATCATGTAGGGCAATCAACATCGCGGTAATATCGCTAAAGGACTCGTGGAAGGCCGTCGGCCCCAGCCCAAAGGACTCGTTATACAAATCACGTATACCATCCAAGACGGCATGAGCGGCCTCATGGCTGACAATATCCGCGCTATGTGCAGTGCTGATCTTTTCGCCATTGAGTTCAAACGAGTGAAAGCCGATCTTGCGCTCTTGCTCGTTATAAAAAGCATTGGCCTCATCCCCGGCGTTAACGTCCACGCTTAAACGCGCCGATGGAAACGACCAAGGCAACGCCCGCCGCGCATAGCGTTCGTACATGCGCAGCGTTAATGTGGTGAAGTAAAAAGCGTTCACCTGGTCAAAGCACGGGTCGCCCGGCCAAAACAGATAATTCCCGTCCTCATCCGGTTGCGCGGCAGCACTCGGCGGTGCTTCGATGCGCACCCGCGAGTTAATCAACCCTGGCCGAATGTCCGCCGCGCTCATCGTGCGCACTTCAGGGTCGCTCACAAACGGATCCTGCGGGTAAATCACGACGAGCACCCGCGCTGTCGCCTGCTCCGGCACCGGCTCATTGTGCAGCGTAAACGTGCTCATCGCCCGATAAGCCATCACTGCCGGGATATTTGAGCGACTGTGCTCTTGCAATTTGCGCAGACGATTATAGGCGCTGGCGGCCTGTTCATCTTCCAAGGGGTTTTGCTCTTCCATTTGGCTTGCACTCCTTCACAATAGCCTTTATGTTTGTAACTACTCAGGTATATCCCGCATCGGCTCAAAGCCGATGGCTACACAAACGCTTGTAAGCCCATAAATGGGCTGTGTACTCACTGATTAGCCCGTTTACGAGCGGCGGTGAGCTAGTCCCCGGTTATTGAACCGGGGCAGCGTGTAAATCGCAGCATACCTGAGTAGTTACTTATGTTTGATGATAACCGAAAACGATAGGAATGCCGCATGTCAATCGCGCAAACCCTCAGTCATACCTTAAAAACCCCGGTGCAAACAGTCAAGCGCCTGCATGGGGGCAGCATCGCTAACGTACATTATGCCAAGCTCGCGGATGGCCGCGAAGTCGTGGCGAAGGTCGCCAGCGACAGCCCCACGCTCGATATTGAAGCGCAGATGCTCACGTATCTACGCGAACACAGCACGCTGCCCGTCCCGGACGTATTACACAGTGAACCCGCCCTGCTGATTATCCAATACATCGCGGGGAATTCTAATTTAACGCCCGCCGTACAAACCCATGCTGCCGACCTTGTCGCCGCGTTACATAGCATCCAAGCCGACCAACACGGCTTTCCGTTTGATACCGTCATCGGTAGTTTACACCAGCCCAACCCCTTGACATCCAGTTGGGTCGAGTTTTTCCGGGATTATCGCTTGCTGTATATGGCCGATGTCGCCCACCAAGCCGGGCAACTCAGCGCGGAGATTATGCACCGGCTGGAGGCGTTCGCCGTCCGCATCGGTGAATTCATCGGCGAACCCGCGTACCCCGCCCTATTACACGGCGACCTATGGACGACGAACATCTTAGCGCACGATAGCCGCGTGACAGGCTTCATCGACCCTGCCGTTTACTACGGCCATCCTGAAGTTGAGTTAGCGTTCAGTACGCTGTTCGGCACGTTTGGGGATGCCTTCTTCAGCCGTTATAGTGACCATCACCCCATCCAAAGCGGCTTCTTCGAGCAACGCCGCGACATCTACAATCTCTATCCGCTGTTGGTGCATGTCCGCTTATTTGGCGGGAGCTATGCCCATTCTGTAGACCGCACATTGAAAGGCTTAGGCTTTGCACTTTGAACACACCCTACACATTGAAGGCCATCGCTTGCAGGCGTTGGAATACAACCCGCAACATGGTGGCACACCGTTAATCTTCATACACGGCATTACGGCATCCAATGCCATGTGGTACGCCGGGCAAACCCCGCTCATCCGCGATCATTATCATTGGTACACCTTGAGCTTGCCCGGTCACTTCCCGGCGACGTTCCCACCGGGTCACAGCGCCGATGAGGTCAACGCGCAGACACACGCCCGCATTATGGGCGCAGCCGTCCGCAAGCTGGTAGGCGAAAAGCCCGTTGTGTTAGTCGGCCATTCTACCGGGGGCTTTGCCGCGCTCAATATCGCCGCGAATGCCAGCGATACAGTCAACACCGCCGGGCTAATCGTCGTCGCCGGGTTTGCACATGGCCGTTGGATCGGCCCATTGGGGCTATTACAGCAGATGGTACGGCATGGGGGGCCTGTAGGCCGGGCAATGTTCCGGCTAAATATGCGCTCACTTGGCAGCAATTACCGCTTATTCAAAACGTCTATTAGCCTGTATGCAGTGGATAAAAAAGCGTTTTTCGCTCATCCTCATGCGGAAGTCACGTTCGCCAATTTGTACCCGAACATCAAGCAGATTGACGCACGCGCTATGCAGCATTACTTCCAGCAGATGCCAGATATTGACATCAGCGCGGACATTGAGCGCATCAGCGCCC
>DAOTTT010000108.1:0-3293 GCA_034437635.1 Anaerolineae bacterium
AGTGGGATGCTCACCGGGGGCGCATCCGTCGCTTATGCACAGGCGCTTGCACCGCATCCCGCTAACGCTATTTTCCTCACGGGGTATCAGGATGAAGAAGCGCCCGGTCGCCGCCTGCAAGAGATGCTCCGCGCCCGCTCTGAAGGGGATGAGGCCAGCATCAAAATTGACGGTAAGCCGGTCACTGTGCGCTGCGAGATCGGCACTTATTCGCTTTCCGCCCATGCTGACGAGATGGAATTGGTCAACATGGCGGAGACACTCGCGCCGGATACAACCTTACTCGTACATGGCGACGACGGCGCACGGCACAGCTTGGCCTCCGCGTTACGGCAACGCGCCCGCCGCGTACTCACGCCGAAGATCGGCCAAGTTCACCCGTTCAACTTCCCTAAGCGCCCTTGGGCACTGGGCAAAGTCAAGAGCGGCCAAGCAACTGGCGCACTCGACCCCGAAAAACTATGGGAAGCCGTCAAGAATAACGTCAACAGCACTTACAGCGCCCGCGAACTCGCGCAGATGTGGTGGGGTGATGCGGAACGCGCTGAAGAAGCTATCACCGCACTGACGGATAGCGTATACTTCGCGCAGGATTGGCGGCGCAAGGATCAATTCCGCGTTAAAAGCAAGGGGCAGGTCAACCGCAGCAAGCGCCAACGCGAGATTATGATGAAAAACCCTGATCTTGTGGGTAAGCTCATCGGGCTGCGGGATAGCAATGATCGCCCGCGCTTTGGCGTTGTCGTGAATGCGGAGGTCGATCAATTCACAGCGGAAGTGGCCGATGTCAAAGGCCGTCAATACCCAGGCGATGCCCTGCTATGGGTCATCGGCCATTGGGAAGGCTACGAGCGCGGCAAAGGCATCAAAGGCCAAGTCGGGACAATGCTCAACAAAGCGCGGCAATTCAAGGATATTTTGATGCCCTTAACCACCCGGCAAAAGCTGGTCGCCAAGGGCGAGCCTGTCATACCGGAAAGCCTATTACCCGATCCCCTGCCGGACGGCGTAAACCAACAGGTAGCAATGATGACAATTGTGTTGGCCTTAGCCGGGGACGGTGCCATGTTGCAAAATGGCGGTCTTGTGCCGAGCCGCGCCCGTGAAGGCGAACCGTTAGAGCAAAATCAAGCACGGGATGTAGCCTATGGCCTGTTCCCGCCGGAAGCGCGTTTGCGCAAAGTGGGCATGGACGTTCACCGTAACCGTTTGAACCTTGATTTTGATTTTCCAGATTATGTACAGCGCGAATACGCCGAGCTTCTGGACGATCTCGCCGATCAAACCGGGTGGAATATTCACATCAAGCCGGGGGTCAATCAACAAGCCCTAAGCGATGCGATCTTTGAACTGATGCCGGAAGGCGCGTCTATTCGTAAAGGCCCCTCGTTCTACATGGATCACCGCGAAGTGGGTTTAGAGCTAGACGGTGTGGAAGACATGACCGTCTTAAGAAAGGCGTTCCTTGACCTGACGGGCTTCCGCTTGGTGACGGGCAGCGCCCCATCGACCGATAACGCCAGTAGCGGCATTGAGGTCATGCCGGAAGACATGGACGATCAAATGGAGATCAACGAAGCCTACGGCGTGATCCGCGATGCACTCAACCCATTAGGCTTGTACAAGGTCGGGCTTAAGCAAGGCACCATCGTATTGACGTTTATCTCACCACAAGTGGGCGAGCGCCATCAAGATATTATCGCCAGCCTCGCTGATGAAACTGGCTACCCTTTGAGCGTACACCCACACCCGAACCAACAGCAGATCTTACAGATCGCTAATCAGTTATTGCGCGGTGCCGGGTGGGATATACGCAAAGGCCCCGGTATTCATGTAGATCGCGGCGCGGTGAGCATTTCTGTAATGACAGAACCCGATGATGGCGATTACGAAGAACTCAACGAACAGTTTGAAGAACAAACCGGCTATATGATTGACATCACCGTGCAAGGGGGTCAACCAACATGAAAAACCCGATCAAGTTTGTCAACAAAGGGGTGCGCATCCTAACAAGGCGCTTGCGTGAGCAAGGTCTCAAGACAACGCTCGTATGGATGTATGGCCGAGGGTTGCCTAAGCTCACGGGTATCCCGCTGTTGGGGTTTAGCCGAGTCACGCCACAGCTTTTCGTCGGACCACAATATGGTAAACGCGGCAGAGCACATCTGAAAAAAGCCGGTATTTATTATAATGTCAACATGCGCATTGAATTCAACGATGCCGACCATGACTTAGCCCTCACCCATTATTGCTATCTGCCGACGATAGACGACGATGCGCCGACGCTTGAGCATCTGCAAGAGGGCATCGCATTTATCCAAGAGGCAATCCGGCAAAAAGGCAAAGTCTATGTTCATTGCGCGGGGGGCATTGGCCGTGCGCCGACGATGGCCGCCGCTTACCTGATGAGTACCGGCATGAATTTGGACGAAGCCATTGCGACGATCACCACTGTTCGTCCGTTTATCAAGATCATGCCGCCGCAGATGGCACAATTGCGCAAACTAGAGCAACAATTACATCATGCGGAGGCGGCGCGTGTTTAGCCGACTATGGCAGCGCAAAAGAGAGCAACGCCCGATCATCATTGTATCGGGTTTACCGCGCTCTGGCACATCGCTCATGATGCAAATGCTCGCAGCGGGTGGTGTGCCCCTGCTCACCGATCACAAACGCCAACCGGATGTCAGCAATCCGCGAGGATACTATGAATACGAGCCAGTTAAACGCTTGCCGGCTGGTGAAGTTGACTGGCTGATGCAGGCACAAGGCCAAGCGGTGAAGGTCGTGTCGCCACTTTTACCGCACTTACCACCTACACACGAATACGCGATCTTATTCATGGAGCGTGCCGTTGATGAAGTACGCCAATCTCAACAGCGGATGATGGCACAACAAGGCACAAGCGCCCACGCAATACCGGATTACAACACCCATCTTAACGCCGTCAAACGCTGGCTATCCTGGCAAATGAACTGCCGTTATCTATTTATCCAACACCATCAAGCGATCTACACACCACAAGCCGTCGTCGCGCAAGTCACGGCATTTTTAAGCGCATGGACGCTCGACGACATGGCAATGGTGCAAGTCGCTGACCCGCAATTACACCGTGCTAAATAGCTCTCGTCACGAATTCGTCACGTTCATACGCTAAAATCAACGATGTAGAGAAGGATCACACAGTCAACGACCACCCGCTGAAGCGGGTGGCTTGCGGGAAACCGTAAGCCCATGTTGACCAGCCTCAGCCATGCCGAAGGGCAAGGGCTACGTTACGGGCGAATACATAG
>DAOTTT010000109.1:0-14870 GCA_034437635.1 Anaerolineae bacterium
CTATGTATTCGCCCGTAACGTAGCCCTTGCCCTTCGGCATGGCTGAGGCTGGTCAACATGGGCTTACGGTTTCCCGCAAGCCACCCGCTTCAGCGGGTGGTCGTTGACCTCCTCCAGAATGTCTTCCGGGACGGTGGGCAGCCCGGCACCGCGCCCAAAGTCGGCATAATTTTGGGTGATGGCGCTATCACTACAGGCGCAGCCAATGCCGCTATCAAACCAGTCAACTGCCACCACCAGAGGTGGTGGCTTGCAGCTACAGCATGATGCGCCGCGTTTGGGTCAGGGTCATGGCTCCCTGCCCTAGCCTTTCGCAGGCTGGCTGATTGACCTCAGCCCACTGACCGAAGCCAGTGCGATTATTTTAAATCCCTGCGAAACCGTTTGCACCACGTATGTGGTGTGCCTTTGGGATAAATTGATCATACCATACAATCACTGGTAGAACCCATGTTACATCACTACCAGAGGTAGTGGCTTCTTAATGTCGGAGTGAATTTGCTTCGTCTCAAGGTCGATAAATGCGCCGTTGGTGTCGCCGTCATCGGTTGCCCACATCCAACTGGTGGTTAAACTCATGGGTTTTGTCCTTCCGTATAATCAATCGGGTCACGGTTGATCGTCGGGATCGGTGTAGGGGGCTGCGTCGGGAAGCGATAGGCGCTTAAGGTTTCGATGATGCTGGCCTGTTGGGTCAATTGCATATGGAGCGCCGTGACTTGGGCTTCTAAGGTTACATATTGGCGTTGATTGGCGTTGCCTGTCAGCACAAGGTCAAACGCCAAGGTATTGAAACTGTCAAGCTCTAAGCTGGTTTCTGCGAGTTTGGACTCCGTGCGGAAAAGCTGCACGATGACGATGCCAAACAGCACGATGATAAAAAAGACCAACAACGCCCGCAAGAATGGCTCCAAAAGCGGCATTTACAACATCCTTTTGAGTGCGGCGTGTACGGCATCCAGCGGCAAGCCAACGACGTTATTATAATCGCCTTCGATACGCTCCACCGGGGTGAACCCGGTATGCTGGATAGCATAGCTCCCGGCTTTATCGAACGGGTCGCCAGTGGCGATATACGCATCAATTTCATCGTCGGTATACGGGCGCATATGGACGCGAGTCTGGACGACATCGGTAAAGTGTTCGCCCGTCGTGATGTTTAACAGGGTAAACGCCGTGCAGACGCTATGCGCACGTCCGCGCAGGCGGCGTAAGATGGCGCGTGCGTCGTCGGCATCGGCTGGCTTGCCTAATATCTCGCCGTCTGCGGTAATGCCGATGGTATCCGCCGCTAAGACGACAATCGTATCTGCTGCCAGCACAAGCGCCGGTGCGTCATGCTGCGCGGCGACGGCTGCGGCCTTCTCTTGGCTCAGGCGGCGCACATAATCAAGCGGTGCTTCGCCGGGGTGTTGGGTTTCGTCAATGTGGGGTTTGATGATCTCAAAATCAATGCCGAGTGTGGCGATTAAGGCTTTGCGCCGGGGTGAGCTGGACGCGAGAATGAGCTTCATGATTCCGCCTTTTGATGCACAACAACCCGCCAATGTGACGGGTTGTTGTGTATTATTTACTCGTGGATGTAATCTTCCGAGTGGGGGTGACCGTGCTCAAGTTCTTCTTTATTCGCCGGGCGAATGCTGAGAACTTCCACATGATAGGTGACGACTTTACCCGCTAACGGATAGTTGAAGTCCAGCAAAACGCCATCGTTACGGATTTCGCGGATGGTGGCTTCAAAGAAGTTGCCGTCTTTGTCTTCCAGCAGTAATTCCATGCCGACTTCGATTTCGTCGGGCATGTCGTCTTTTTCGATTAATTCCATGTCGTCTTCGTCGTATTCGCCGTAAGCGTCGGCGGGTTGCAAAGTGATGTCGAGCTTATCGCCCACGCGCTTACCATTCAGCGCGTATTCCAGTCCAGGGACGATATTTTCGGCCCCGTGCAGATAATCCAGTGCATCGTCAACGGTGGCCTCTTCCAGGACTTCGCCTTCGACCTCTAGTGTATAAGCGAGCTTAACCACCATACCGTCTTTGATTGTTTCGTTACTCATGTATCCTCTTCGTTAGAATTGCTAATGCACCATCGATACTGTGGTGCTGATGAAAAACATTATAGGGGTGACCGCTACAGATTTAAAGGGATTACGTCATAACGCCTATTTTTGAACCTTAGAGAACCTTAAGGAACTCTGCAATTGAAAATCTAATATGCGTCCACTATACTTTGGTCTGAAATTTAACGTTGAGGGCGAAAACACCGTTTAACGCATGATGATTAGCGAAAAATCAATTACAACACTCGAACTACACAAGGTATTGGAGCGTGTGGTCAAGAATACCAGCTTTTCCGCTTCTGCTGACCTTGTTTATGAACTCCAACCGACGACTGACCTAGAAGAAGCCCGAACATGGCAACGCGAGACAGAAGAAGCGCGTGAATTGTTCGAGAACGGGACGAATATCTCATTGGGCGGGGTGCGCGATGTGCGCGAGATTTCCATCTCCGCGCAACGGGGCATTATCATTGAGCCATCGGTGCTGCTGGACATCCGCACGACCTTACGGCGTGGCGGGACGATCAAGCGGACACTAGGCCGCATGGAAAATCTTTATCCGCTGTTGGCCGAACTCGTGGATGACATCGAAGACTGTAAAGATGTGCAAGACGCGATTTACGGCGCGGTGGACGACAACGCCGAGATCAAAGACTCGGCTAGCGCACGCTTGGCGCTCATCCGGCGGGATCTCAAAGTGGCGTTTGACCGTCTACAGGGCAAACTCAATCGTTTGATCTCGTCGCAGAGCAAACAGCAATATCTACAAGAGGCGATCATCACCATGCGCAGTGGCCGCTATGTGATCCCGCTCAAGGCGGATTACAAAGGCAAAATCCCCGGCGTGATCCATGATACCTCTTCCTCCGGTGCCACCCTGTTTATAGAACCACTCGATACCGTTGAACTCAATAACCGCTGGCGCGAACTTCAGATCGAAGAAGAAAAAGAGATCCGCCGTATTTTGACGGAACTCAGCCGAATGGTTGGGGATTATGCCGAGCCGATTGTGCGCACGGTGGATGTGCTTGCTTATCTGGATGTAGTCTTTGCCAAGGCGCATTATGCCGATGACATCAGCGCGGTGCAGCCGCGTTTGGTCGATTTCGAACCATCCGGCGACCATCCCGGCAGTCATATTTTCATCAAAGGGGCGCGGCATCCGCTGCTAAATACAGATAACGTCGTGCCGATAGACTTGGATTATGGCGAAGATACCTGGGTCATCGTCGTGACCGGGCCAAACACCGGCGGCAAGACCGTATCGCTCAAGACGCTAGGCTTACTCAGTTTGATGGCACAATGCGGCTTGCATCTCCCGGCGGAAGAAGCCCAGATCACGGTATTTAAAGGCATTTTTGCCGACATCGGCGACGAACAGAGCATCGAGCAAAACCTCAGCACCTTCTCCTCCCACATGACCAACACCATCAATATCTTACGCGAATGTGACGCGCAATCGCTTGTTCTCTTGGACGAAGTTGGGGCGGGTACGGATCCAGCGGAAGGCTCCGCACTGGCGCGGGCGATCTTAACCACGCTGCGTGATCGACAGGTGACGACAATGGTCACCACCCATCACCCCGAACTCAAAATCTACAGTGTAGAAACGCCCGGCGTGCGTAATGCCAGCGTGGAATTTGACCTGGATACGCTCGCGCCAACCTATCGCTTGATTATCGGCTTGCCGGGGCGCTCGAATGCGTTGGCGATTGCGACGCGGCTTGGCTTGGATGAGGATGTGGTTACGCTGGCGCGGGGGATGGTGGCAACTGAAGACCTCATCGCGGATGACTTGCTCGACGAGATCAACCGCACCCGTGAGCAAATCCGCGAGGAGCAGGCCACATTAGCCCGTGTGCGCCAAGAGCTTGAAACACAAAACGCGGAACTCACCGCCCGTTTGGATAAAATCGAAGACGAACGGCGCGATGTAGTGAATAGTGCTCGCCGCCATGCAGAAGATGAACTGAGCGATTTCCGCAAGGACATCAAACGGCTGCGCGAGGAATTGCGCCGGGCCGGGATGCCCCTGGAAACGTTGCAAGCGGTGCAAGCCGCTGCGGAAAAGATCGCGGAGTACGGCATCCAGCCACAGGAAGAAG
The DNA here is from genome assembly GCA_034437635.1 of Anaerolineae bacterium. GTDB lineage: Bacteria > Chloroflexota > Anaerolineae > Aggregatilineales > Phototrophicaceae > J038. The sequence continues at coordinate 4,165 of DAOTTT010000109.1, forward strand.
CGCCAGATACAGACGAAGCACCGTCATTTATCCCGCGCTTGGGCGATGTCGTTTGGCTAGAGTCGCTCAATGCTGAGGGCACAATCAGCGAGTTGGACGGCGACGAAGCCATGGTACAGGTGGGCGCGTTGCGCGTGCGGGCGAACGTGACCGAACTACAAAAGCGCACCCGCAGCCAACGCCGTCAGATGAAACGCGGCCATGTGCGCACCTATGAAAGTAGTAACACGCCGCAATTCGAGAAGGGCGAATCTCCCGGCTTAGAGCTTGACTTGCGCGGCGAACGAGTCGAAGGGGCGCTCAACCGTTTAGAACAGTATATCGACGCGGCATACACGGCGAACTTGCCCTTTGCGCGGATCATTCATGGTAAAGGAACCGGTGCCTTGCGTAAGGCTGTCCGCGAGATGATGGAGACGAACCCGCTCGTGTCCAAAGTGGAGACAGCGCGTCCCAATGAAGGCGGTGACGGCGTGACGATCATCCATATGGTGTCGATGACATGATGCCTATTGCGGATATTGTCGAACGCCTGCGGGTATTCTTTACTGAAGCTGAAGACGATACGCTTTACTTCCTGGCGAACGCGGCCCGACAACGGGCGGTTGCCGCCGGGGATGTGCTGTGTAATGAAGGTGAGATCGAAGATGTGTTTTACATCCCTCACCGGGTAGGTAGAAATTTATCAAAAACACGCTCAATACCCCTTGTTTTAGCTATGGGGATGTAGAGCGTGGCACATCAGCCCATTATGTGGTATGCTAATGGAAACGTTGGGGCATCAACATATACTGTCTCAATTGAGAGAAGACCAGTGCGTAAAGCACGGCACTCGGCGTTAACGGCAGAAGCCTCCGCCTTTAGGCATGGGGAATATGTCACCGCGACCAACATCGTCGGCGCGTTTAGCCTGCTGTTGGATACCCCGCGCACTTCCGATGTCACTGCGTCCGAAGCGGTGCAAGTGCTGGAAATCGACCGCGAGATATTTAATGCGATCATCGAAGCGCATCCGCAATTTTTGCTGATGCTCACCCGGATTTGGTTAAGGTGGTTGTTGGCGCAAGAGTCGAACTGGCTGGTAGGGTTGGCGCAACAACATATCAAAGCGCCTTGGTGCAGTTGGTCGCGGCGACCAACCAGCAATTACAAGCACTGGTCGAGCAAGAGGCTTAAGCGGGCTGCATCATCTGGACGACGTACTTTTCTACAGGTTCGCCGCCTTGTATGTGCTGGGCGATGATTTGCTTCAGGGCTTTTTTGCTTGGGCAGCGATACCACACGCCATCTGGATAGACAATCATCAGTGGGCCGAGCTTGCACGCGCCCAAGCAACCGATCTTCGAGCGTTTAATGTGTACGCTATCTTTACCCAAGAGCTTACGCGCCTCTTTCATCAAGCCTTTGCCGTCGCAATCGCCACCTGTGCAAAACAAGATATGTCTTGAATATGTCTTTATCACAATAGATTCCATAATTGGTCACAACAACACCCATAGGGTGCCATATCTGCCAAGCAATAATCTACAGAGGCCGTTAAACCGTAAACTGCGGGTTATGGTGTGATGAATTCCCACAGGCTAAACCGAGAGTATAACCATCGGCTATACTCTCGTTAAACGTCGGTTACGGTGTTTCGTGGTCGTCATCTAGGCGATCTTTAAATGCACCGCCTTGTATCCCGGCTACGGTTTTATGGGCGCGGCGTTGCTCTGCTTTGATAAACGAGTCAATCTGACGCGGCGTGCGGACTGATTGCCCCCATTGGGCGGTTTCATCGCTCATCACCTGTAATGTGCCTTCCGCAAAGGCTCGCATACTGGCGCGGTATTCGACGTTATCGCGCAGTTTGGGGTTAGGCGATAGCGCATCGGCTTCTTCCAAGTTGAGCACTGCCGCATCGTAGATAGAGATGAGCTTATCCCATTGGTAGAGGTCGGCTAGTGTGCTAAATGCGCTGCCGAACGCCGGTAAAATCACCGCTAAAAAGGCCGCAAAGCCGACGATAAAGCGCATGATATCACTGTACGATCCCATGTCGCTGTTGGATTGCACGAGGAGCGCGGCAAAAGCAGCAGCGATACCCGTAAAAAGCGATAGCGTGGCGCGGATGCGATTCACTTGGCGTAGCGCGGTACGATGGCGTTTAATGGCTTCGTCATAGTAAATTTTTTGATCTTTGAGCGCGAATTTGTCGAACAATTCAGCGCGGGCTTCCATTTCTGAGCGTGTGAGTTTCATTGGTTATACCTCCTCTTCGGGTGTATCAGGGAAGTAGCCTTTGTTGATGCGGGCGGCGCGTTGGGACAATAACATCTCGCGTTGGGCGCTATCATCAATGTTGCTGTAAGGGTCGAGGTCGCACAGATAGCGGTAATATTCGCGGCGGAGGAACTCTGCCTTACGGCGATTTTCCATGTAATGATTAAAGGGCGGGTCGTTGCTGCTGATGGTCGCTAGATAGGTCGTCAAGAGCGCGATGAGCGTTTCTATAAAGCCCAGCGTGGGGACAATCTGCGGGTTGGAACTCAAAGAGAGTGCCATAATTGAGCCAATGACGGTTGCTAGGGTTGCCAGGATGATGTAACCAAGTTGGAACAGTCGATAGCGGTTTTGGTGTACTGCCGCATCATAATCGTGTTGACGAAACAACCGGAGCAACTCCTCCTGCATGTAATTGACATCTTGCTCGATGCCCTCACGGGCTTTTTTACTGATTTCTTTTTGATCAAAGAACCGTTCTAACTCACCTTCTTTGATGAGGCCAAATTTGGGGTCCGGTGGACGGAAGGGACGCAGGCGCGGCATTTGCCGCAACCAAGCAGGCCACCCTTTGCGGAAGTCGGAGCGTTCTTGCGTGATTGGCATGTATTGTGCCGGGTCCAGTTGGGATTTTTTTGCCATAAGGTAATCTCCGGTTTGCTTATGTTTTCAGCCAGTATGAATTGTGTTATCTAATTGCGCAAGCAAACAGGTAACAAATGTCGTTATAAATGCGTCAGAGGGATGTATTGATTAGGAGGCTTTTATGGCTATTTACGACACACCGATTACAACTGATGACAAAGGCTTGAAGAAAGTTCTAGGCCAAAAGCAACCGGCATTGGTGGTGCTCCATGATGGTAAGGACAATGATAAACCATTGATGGACGCGATTAAAACTGCTGCCAAGAAGAACGCCGGGGAGTTGCTCGTCGTGCGGGTGGATGCAAGCGCAAACCCCAAGACACTGGCCCAATATGATAACCCTGATTTGCCCGCGCTTGTCACGCTGACGCAAGCATTTTTCGGGCGTAAGGTCAAGGCGACGGCGGAAGGCATCCGCCCGGCGGATTTGCGGGCGCATATCGACCATTTGCTGCATGATAAGCCCTTGCCGAAGAAGAAAAACAACAATGATAATGGCCGGAAGACCGCTGCAACGAGTGGCACCGTACACGTTACACAAAGCACATTTGGGCGTGAGGTGCTCAAGAGCAAAGAGCCGGTTTTAGTCGATTTTTGGGCACCCTGGTGTGGGCCGTGCCGCTCTATAGCGCCGTTTATCGACAAGATGGCGGCCCAATATGAGGGTAAGGTCAAAGTTGCCAAGCTCAACACCGATCAAAACCCGCGCATCTCGCAGCAATATAACATCAAGTCGATCCCGACGATGATCTTATTCCGCGATGGCAAACCCGCAGAACGGCTCGTCGGCGCGAACCCGAACGCGATCAAAAATATGCTGGAAGACGTATCACGCGGTTATTAAAAGCGCACGATCTTCTGTGCGACCCGTAACTGACGCGGGAAGATCGGCAAGAATTCGATCAGCGTGCTGTATTTGTCGCTGGTATCCTTTTCGTTGAGGAAGCGCCGCAGCACGCTAACCGTCCCCGGTAAGATGGACATCCCGCGTACTTTCTTCTCCATCAACATATAGGATTTATATTCCTTCTCATCGACGTGATCTTCTAAATAAATGGCGACGGCTGCGGCCAAGAATAACGCCGTGAACTGATCTTCCCAACTGGGATGCTCCGCTTTGAATTGATCCGTCACCGGAAGGTCATTTTGGGTGATCTCGCCGAGTTGATCCAGGTATTGGCGTAGATACCCTTTGATGAGTTCGCGGCCAAAGACGACGATAGCCGCCCGGTAGGATTGCGTGAGCATCGTCGGTTCATCATACGGCCAGGGCGGGCTATCCCCCCAGGCTAGTGGCGGCGGGGCGATGGCATATAGTTGTTTACCTAGTTTGAACCCGACATCAACGGTGGTAGGGTAGGAGATGTTGGGGATAAACGTCATGGATTCTTCGATCTTGCCGACGAACTGCTCAAAAAAGGGTGTTAGAATCGTCGTTTTAAAGACATTTTGAGATTGGCTGAGGGCTTTTTGCCACAGATCACTATCTTTTTTCCACAGGGCTTCGATGTCTGCTTTGGTGTAAAAGTCACGCAATTGGGCGTTGTATTGCGTTGGTGCCCAGGGTGGTAACGCCGGCATCGCCATGCTCGGCCACTCCATGAGCGTAGCGAGGGCGAACAGTGCCTCGATCGGGGTGCCTTGGTCGAGTAGCCCTTGTGTGGCTTGCACGGCAGGATGCTGTTTATGATCCGCGAGATGCTTGCGGGTATTTCGTGCATGGACGTGAGCGCCATGTGGTTTGAGTTTTTGGATCTTATCTGGATAGTCGGTCGCTGCCAACACTGCTGACATCAACTGCACCCGTTCATCAAGTTTGACAAGCACATCGCTTTTTTGGCTCATAAAGTTCCCCAGCGTTGAAATGAATGACGTACTTGTTAATTGTAAAGCGCGAAGCGTTAAGGGGCAACCTTTTAAGATCGTTTTAACCTAACGTATCCTCGCGGTGGATTGTGTGTTATGCCTTGTGATGTGTAAAACCAAGATAAATAAGGACGTTATTATATGCGTGTGGCATTATTCACAGAGACGTTTTTGCCCAAGCGCGACGGCATCGTAACGGTGACCTGCCTGTTGCTGGATCATTTGGCGCGGCGTGGTGTCGAGTCGGTCATCGTTGCGCCAACCGTTGACCCAGAATTGGGCGAAATGATCGACCACTATGCCAATACGGAAGTCATCCGTGTGTCTGGCATGGGGTCTTTCCCGTTATACAAAGAGCTAAAAATCAGCCCGCCGACTCATACCACATATGATCGCTTGAAGGCGTTTAACCCGGACATCGCCCATTTTATCCACCCAGTATTGGTGGGGGGCTTTGGTGTATTGATGGCAAAACGGTTGGGCATCCCAAATTTAACCTCATTCCATCTGGATTTCTCGCAGATGTCGAAGCATTTTACGTTGGGGCCGCTTAAGCTCGGCTTTTTGGCATCGGCCATCAACAGCTTCACGCGGACGACATTCAACATGGCGGATTATACGCTGGCACCCTCCAAGCTGATTCAACGGCAATTATTGGATATGGGCGTTAAGCGGGTTGGCCTGTGGAAGCGTGGCGTGGATGCCGAGCGGTTTAACCCGCGCTACAGGGATGATGCCATGCGCTATGAGCTTTCCGACGGGAACCCGAACGATGTGCTGCTGCTGTATGTGGGGCGCTTGAGCAACGAAAAGCAAGTGGATAAGCTGCGGGCTGTGTTGGAGCAGGTACCGGGCACACGCTTGGCCGTTGTAGGTGATGGCCCCGCCCGTGAGTCGCTGGAAAGTCATTTTGCGGGCTTACCTGTAAAGTTCATGGGGCGCATGACGGGCAAGCCGCTTTCCCAAGCCTATGCTAGCGCGGATATTTTTACCTTTGCTTCTGCGTTGGAAACATTCGGTTTAGTCGTGGTAGAAGCGATGGCTGCCGGGTTGCCGGTGGTGTCGTCGCGGGTTGGTGGCATACCGGATGTAGTCGAGGAAGGCGTAACGGGCTATACCTTCGACATTGGGGATGTCAGCGGCTTGGTGAATGGCGTGCGTAAGATCGCCATAGACCGTGCGACGATCACGCAGATGGGGCAGGCCGCCCGCGCTTATGCAGCTACGCAAACGTGGCCGGCAATGATGGACGAAGTGATCGACCATTATCAACGTTTAATCGACGCAAACCGTGTCACGCAGGGTTTATCCCTGGCGTAATTCTTGCACTGCGTTAATATGGTAGCATGACGACAAATAATGATACGCTTTCATGTTCTGGCCGCTTAGTTGCCTTATTAAGCGGTGGTTATCTTGTGAGTATGGTCATCTACCTGATCTTACGCCTGATTTTTGGCGATAACTTCTGGTGGTTGGCTCTACTTAACGCATTTGCCATCTATACCTTCTTCCCGCTGATTGTTTTAATTCCATTGGCGTTTTTATCCGGCCTCTGGCGTGATTTTATTCGTCTGGGGGTGATGGGGTTGCTAGCTGTGATCTGGTTTGGCCCGTTCTTTCAGCCTGTTTCCGCACCGAACGATGTTTCAGGTACGCCATTGGACATTGTAACGGTGAACATGCAGGCGAATGCAAACGATGACCCACAAGCCATCGTCGATTGGTTGCAGACCGTCAACGCTGACATCGTTTTTATGCAGGAAACGCCAGCGATGTATGCTGAAGGCCTTGACGTACTCGCCTCAACCTTGCCGGAACAAGTGTCACAAGGTAATGGTCGCCTTGTTCTATCACGCTATCCGCTTGTTGTGGATGGGGAGCGCGTTGTGATGACCGTCGCCGGGCAGGACGTGGCCTTATATAACGTGCATCTACCTTGGCCTTTCCGCACGGAAGATGGGCGCTTTAATGTAAATGTTGATAACATCTCTTACATCAGCTTGGCGCTTAATTATGACGAACGCGAACGCAACCGACAGCTTGAAGACCTTTTGGTGCAAGTCGCTGCGGAGCCGTTGCCGTTCATCGTCGCCGGGGACTTCAACATGAGCCAGCATTCGCTCGTTTATAGCGATGTCACGTTGATTATGGACGACGCTTATCGTAAAGCAAGCGGCGGGCTGGGTAACACCTGGCCTGCACATTTGCCGCTGCTACGTTTAGATTATGTGTGGTATGGTACGGATTTACGGGCGTTAGCGTCATCCGTCGGCCCTCAATTGAGCAGCGATCATCGCCCACTACTTGCCACACTCTCGCTTGATATTCTGGTAGAAGAAATCAGCGATTAACGCATGGATATTGTTTTACGATCAACTGGCAGCGCAAGGGATGCCGCTAAAGGTCAACCGCGATCAGGCTTGGCGCGACTTCTCCGGGTGGCGGGTAAATTACGATAGTGTGCTGGTGCAGATCGCCCGGTTGACGGATGCGCCGTATGCAATGTGGATTTCTGATCGGTCAATCCCTGGTAATCGACATTATAATGCCGCTGGTCATTGACTTGATCGCCGATTAAAATATGACGCGATTTGTATCGAAATAAAGCGTATTGTGACCATGAGACGACGTTGGGTATTGTTATTGGCGCTAGTCGCCGGGGTGTCTGCTGTTGACCAAGTGACGAAAGAATGGGTCATCGCAGATATTCTGCCTTATACATCGGTTGAGCCGATCCCGGCTTTGGCCGACTACTTTAAATTTACGCACAGCTTTAACACAGGCGCGGCTTTTGGCATCTTGCCGAATTCTGGCGATCTTTTTCTGATTTTGGCGACAATCATTGTCGTTGTGTTGTTGTTCTTCTATTCACGCATTCCGGCAGCCGGGTATCCTACGCGCTTCGGGGTTGGGCTAGTCATCGGCGGGGCGATCGGCAATATCATTGACCGCATCCGGCATGGGCATGTTACGGACTTTATCCATTATCAAATTCCTGATATGTTTTCCAACGTCTCGAACTTAGCGGATCATGCGATTGTGCTCGGCGTGATCGTTATTATCATAGATAGCTTCCGCTTAGAGCGCCTGGAAAAAGCCGTTGAAGACGAGATGAATCAAGCTGAGGGTGGCTAAAGATAACCACCCCCATGAAATGCGCATTCAGGTTATAATAGGTGAAATTAGCATACAATCGAGAGGTTCAACTGATGAAGACAACCTTGCGTTTTACTCTGCTTATGTTGCTTATGATTGCTTTGGCCGCGTGCCAATCAACCGGCGATGACGAAGAAGATGCTGCCGCTGCGCAGAGTTTCTTCCCGGAATTTACAGAATATACTGTCCAAGGGACTGAAAATATCCAAGATGCAATCGCTAGTACACTCACCGCTGCTAATTTGAGTACGGCGAATGTGCCATTGGCGGGCGTTGTGCTGAAGATGGATGATTTCATCGACTGCTACCGCGAAACCGGCTCATTTGATGCGCAGATTTATGTGGAAAACCCCACCGATCAGTTAATCGAAGAAGGCGTGCGCCTGCCTTATGCGGGTTTGCTGGTTATCGTCAACCAAGACCGCCTGGCGAATAATTTGCTGCCGTGCCTCACACGCGGCCCGCAGGACTTATTCGGTGCACAAGCCGTCCAAACGCCGGATCCATGCAGTGGGAATGGGACGTTTGAGTTTGAAGGCGATACGATCGGCTATCTCTACCTGGGGTCTGATGGCCCGATGTGCGACTTGTTCCAAATTCACTTGGATCAATACGGCAGCTAACATACGATGATTGATGTTTGTGTAACTAGCGCCCTCCGCACGGGGGGCGTTTTTATTGGGGTTGTTGTCCTATGTTAAAAATGATCTTGTTTTTGAGTGCATTGTTGCTTGTAATGTCGCCAGCGGCAGCGGAGCAGCGCACTGATGACGACTATATCCGCTCCGACCGCCTAGGTATTGCGCATATTTCATCGGAGTCCGTCACCCCATCACAACGCTATGAGCAGGCGCTCCGCCTGGGTGCGGGGTGGAACCGCTGGCCGATCTACTGGGATCGCGTCGAGCGTACACCGGGCGATTGGACATGGGAAGCCTACGACGAACAGGTACAGCAAGATCTAGAATATGGTTTGCAGATTAACGCCATTTTGATCGGCGTGCCGGGCGCTTACCGTGACGGTGAGCGCCCCGCCGGGATTTATGAGCCGATCTTTGCGGATGGCACGGATGAACCCGGTGCAGGCAAGGCGCTTAACTCGAATAACCCTTGGGCGATTTTCGCGCAGACTGCCGTTAACCGCTACAAGCCCGGCGGTGAGTTAGCGGCTTCTGGCGCGTTGCCATTCGGCACAGGTATTCGCATCTGGGAGATCTGGAACGAGCCGGACTTTGATATGTTCTGGCGGGGCACTGCGCGGGATTATGCGCGGATGCTCAAGGTGAGTTATATCGTCATCAAAGCCGCTGATCCGTCAGCACAGGTGATGTTCGGCGGTTTGCTGTACCCTACACAAGAGAACTTTCTCGCCCAGGTGATGAATATTTACTTTAATGACCCCATGCGCGACGATTTTAATTGGTTTATGGATATTGTCGCGGTGCATAATTACGGTGACCCTTGGCGGAGTGCCTGGTTAACGCTGTATGCGCGGCAGACTTTGATCGCGTTTGACATCTCGCGCCCGATATGGCTCAATGAGACGGGCGTGCCCGTATGGGACGATTACCCCGGCCCCACATGGGAGCCGACTAGCACCAACCGTGCCACGCTCGATCAGCAGGCGTGGTTCTTCATCCAGAGTGCGGCTTTTGCGTGGACAGAAGGTGCGGATAAGGTCATTTTGCACCAGCTTTATGACGATTGCGGCGACCAACCCGCCGGGACGGACTTCCCGCCGCATAATGGTGATCTGTGTGAATTAGATGGCTTATGTTACGGTGACGCACACGGCATCTTCCGCAACTATGATGACTCCGCTTGTTTTGCGCAGCATCCACAACCGGGTACACCGCGTCCTTTGGCGCGGGCGTATCGCTTAGTCGCGGATGTGTTCGGCACAGAACCATTTGATAATGGCGAAGAAGTCCGTTTTGACGGCAATTTTGTCGTCCTCACATTTAACCGCCCGCGCACAAATGAAAAAATTACGGTGATGTGGAACCGCCGCACAAGCGAAAATACGATCACACTCCCGGCGGTGAGTGACCGGGCGCAGTTGATCTCTTTGGAGAGCAATAACATTATCGAAGTAGATGCCAGCGGCGATTATCAAGTGACATTGCCCCCGGCACAGGACGACACCGATTTGACCTCCGCGCCCCAGGAGGGATTAGCCATTGGGGGATCACCGTATATCTTGATCGAAGCGCGGAGTGGGCGCTTATCGCAGCAGGAACTTGATTTTGAAGACGTGGAGATCGTCGGCACAGTGCCACCAGCGACAGCCGTGCCCACACGTCCGGCTGCACAACCGACGGTTGACCCCACCAGCGACAGCCAACCGCCAATTGCGACCGTGCTGCCACTCCCGGCGACGAGTCCGGCATCGTTTACGGTGGAATGGACAGGCGAAGATGATAGCGGTATCGCTAATTATCTCATCTGGGTACGCAAGAATGACGGCGAATGGGAACCCTGGGTGAATACTGACGCGACCAGTGCCATCTTCACCGGGGAGATAGGCAGTACCTATGCGTTTGCAGCCTGGGCGGTTGATCTCGCCGGGAATTGGTCACCGAATGTTGATGTGCAGGTGCAGGCTTCTACACGGCTAGAGTAGAGCAGAACAAAAACCCCGGCATCATGCCGGGGTTTATCAAACGAGTACACGTCAGCGGAAGTACAGCTACAGTATGGGAATTCAGAATAATCCAAGGAAGAGGCTTGACAGCTTACTCACCAATCCTAAGACTAGCTGATGGACTATTTCAGCC
>DAOTTT010000110.1:0-4191 GCA_034437635.1 Anaerolineae bacterium
CTATGTATTCGCCCGTAACGTAGCCCTTGCCCTTCGGCATGGCTGAGGCTGGTCAACATGGGCTTACGGTTTCCCGCAAGCCACCCGCTTCAGCGGGTGGTCGTTGACCTACTTTGCAAAAGCCCTGGTCTGTACCGTAGCATGACAGCGTGGCTTATGCTACGATGCGCCGCATGACAAAAACACGACTCATCTGGGGGGCAACGCTGGTTTTATTGCTGGCGGCTGCCCTCCGTATATACAACATCACATTACAAAGTATTTGGTTTGACGAGGCTTTCGCCTGGAATATCGTCATCCAAGATGATATGTTCCCCCGGATTTCGACCGACACCCACCCGCCGCTGTACTATCTGCTCTTGCGCGGGTGGATGGCGCTAACGGGTGATTCGGCCTTGGCTTTACGGATGCTCTCCGCGCTGACGAGCATCATGACGGTTGCGCTGACGTATCAAGTGGGGCGTTGTATCGTGCGTGGACGGGATGCGCTACAAGCTGCGCCATTGCTCGCGGCGTTGATGCTGGCGCTGTCTGATGCGGAAATTTTCCTGGCGCAAGAAGCCCGCAATTATGCGTTATATACGTTCTTCGCCTGCTTGAGCATGTGGGGCTATCTGCGCTGGTTGCAGCGGCCTAATCGTTGGGCGATCTTGATCTGGGTGGGGGGGGCATCGGCCTTAGCTTATACACACTATCAAGGCTTGTTTATCCCGGCTATACAGGGGATGCACGCGCTCTTATTCTTGCGTGGCAAGGTGCGTGTGCAAGCGGTGGTGTTGCTAGCCTTGAGCGGTGTCCCGGTGTTGCCTTGGTTCCTCTTTGTCACGATCCCACAAGCGCAAAATGCCATTGATAACAGCTTACCCTTCGCCATTCCGTCCAATTGGGAGACTTTGCTCGCCCTGCGTGATAGCTATTTAGGCGCGGTGTGGTCGCTGCTGGTGATTTTGGCGGTGTTAGGGGTTGGTCTGCTGGTGACACAACGTCGTTATAGGCGCGGGGATGCTTTTCTGTTGGCGATGTGGTTTGCGTTGCCCTTTAGCGTGTTGTTTTTTGGCAATTTCTTCGCCGCTTTGCTCACAGAGCGCAAGTTGTTGATCGTTGCCCCGGCTATCGCGTTGATGGTCGGCGTTGGCTTGGCGCGGTTGGACCCGTTAGCGCGGGGGGTGGTTGCGGTGGCACTGGTAATTTACGGTGTGTCTTCTGTGGATTATTGGCGCGTTAAAGAACCCTGGGATGTGATCGTACAACCGGCGCTCATACGCGGGCAATCGTCGGACCTTTACATGCCACAAGTAGAAGTCGGGCAATATCCGATGAAGTATTATTGGCAGCGCCACATGCCGCAAGGCGCGGTGTTCAGCACGTTTCCATTCTTGGGTGATCCAACAATGGCACCGACGACGGACGCGCCGACTTATTACAACGGCCTCTTGCCGCAGAATCTATTTCCTTACAATCAAGAAAACCGTGTCGGTGATGTGGCGACGGCTTGGGTGTTATTCTGGAGTAAAGATGATACCTTACTCCACACACTCGATGCGGCGGGATACGTCCGCACTTGGACGCAAACCACCGATCATATCGGCAACGCGATAGACCTCTACCGTTATGACCATCTGCCGGAGGCTGCACGGGCGACATTCCAGAATGACATGATTCTCCGGGCAGCGGAAATCGACGTGGAAGATTTACGCTTTGATCTGTGGTGGTCGGTCGCTGCACCTGTCGATGCAGATTACACGACATCGGCGATTCTACTCGATGCGGCGGGGCAGGTCGTGGCACAGTTGGACTCGCCCTTGCCGATGACGACGCTATCCGCTGAGAATGTCATATATGAGGGTAAATCGCTCGACTTGGCCGCAGGTTTAACGGCATTACCGCCGGGAACATATACGGCGTTGGTCAAAGTGTATCGCTTTACGCCGGAAGGCATCGTTGATATTCCTACTGTGGACGATGCGCCCTGGGTTGAAATTGGTGTGGTGGTGCGCTCATGAGACTAAAATATGGTCTGATGCTGGCGGTGTTGTTGTTGGCGGCTTTACGCATCATCAACATTGATGGCCCCGCTTTATGGACGGATGAAGGCTTTACCTACTACACCTTTAAAATTGACTTGTTCCAGGCATTGGTGGGGGATCGGCATCCACCGTTTTACTTTTACACGCTTCATGCATGGGAGGCGGTCGCTGGGGATAGCATCTTTGCGCTGCGGTTCTGGTCGTTTGTGTCATCCATGCTGACCGTTGCCGTTGGCTTTCAGATCGGGCGGGAATTACGGGGCAACGCTAAGGGCGTGAGTTTGCCGGTCTTGGTCGCGTTGATGCTGGCTTTAGCCGATGCGGAAAATTACATGGCGCAGGAACTCCGCATGTATACATGGCATGTGCTGTTTGCGGCGGCTAGCACGCTGTTTTATCTGCGGGTTTTGCGGTTGCGGCGCGGGTGCGTGGCCTGGGTGGTGATTAATACGCTGCTGCTCCACACGCATTACTTCGGCGCGTTTGTGCTGATGGTGCAGGGCATCCATGCGCTGATCTTCACACAGGGGCGCTTACGGGTGCAAGTTGTCGCGGCGATGGCTGCGACTGGGATCTTGTTCTTGCCCTGGTTCCTGGGCGTGACGATCCAGCAATTTGCAGATGAAGCTGTGTGTGTGAACTGCGCTACATCGCAAAACGTGGAAATTCTGCTGGACTTCCGCGAGAAGTGGCTTGGGCAAATGTGGCCGCTGACCTTGCTGCTTTTACTAGGCGGGGTGCTTTCTGGAAGACGGATGTGGTTGCTCCTGGGGTTGATCGTTTTGCCAGTGGCGGGGACATTCGCCCTGGGGCATGAGGAAGCGGTACTTTTAGCGCGGCGTATGGTGCAGATCACCGTGCCAATCAGCGTGTTGATGGCGCTTGGCATGATGCACCTGCAACCGTTAGCGCGGGGTGTGCTGGCCGCCGCTTTGATCGTCTACGGTGTGACGACCATCGACTGGTATCGCGTTAAAGTCCCCTGGCATGAGGTCACGATGGAGATTGTACCGTATGCCCAACCCGACGAACTCGCGCTGATAGAGGTTGGCTTTGAAGAAAGCGCCTTGCTCTACTATTACGATCATCTGCTGCCGGATACAATGCAGATCAGCAGTTATCCGGTGTGGAGCGACCAAGAACGGTTCGATTATTACGAGCGCGAACTGCCCGCACTTTTAGCCACGCAAGATGCACGTCAGGAGGGCATCGTCACCGCCTGGGTGACGTTCTTCAGCCCGGATGACGGCCTATTGCGCAAACTGGAACAGGCCGGGTTCACGCGCACATGGACGCGCCCCTTCGCGCATCTACAAACGACGATTGACATTTACCGCTATGACCGCCTGTCACAAATGCCGCTGACGACTTTTGACAACGGCATGAATTTATTGGCGGCAGAAATCGTACCTGATGATCTGCGCGTTGATCTTTGGTGGGTGGTAAATGCACCGTTAACGCGGGATTATGTCGTTTCCGCTGTGGTGCTGGATGCAGACGGGCGCTTAGTAGCACAATTGGACTCGCCCCCGGATTGGCGTAATATCTATGATCCGCGCCCGCTGGCGCTCACGATGGGCGACACCTTGCCGCCCGGTGAGTATACCGTCAGTGTGCGTGTGTATGGCTTCACCGCTGACGGTCAAATTGACCCCATCATGACCGTTGATGACGATCACTCTTTTACGGTTGGGACGTTGGCACGGTGAAATCCGTTTGGAGCAGGTAGCCGTCGCCTGCTTCTTCGCCGTTAACCGTGATACTGGCGCGGTGTCCATCTGCTTGGCTGTAGAACCCAACCCGGAGTTGATAGCCGTCGCCGCTCTCGTCGAATGGTGTATAGTAAAAGATGCGGCGATCAATGACATATTCGCCGGGTTGCCAAAAGCGTGTGGAATAATACTCAGGCGAAAAGAACGACGCTTTCACCGCGCCATCGGCTTGTGCTTTCGGCACAAAGTCATCTTCTGTGACGAGGTGCACATACAGCAAATAATCATCCGGTGGGGTGTCGATGACCTCAAACACAAAATGAAGATCAGTTGACTCCGGCGCATAATCCAGCGTCGTTGATGCGTAACTGTAGCCGATCAACCGTGCAAAACCGCCGAATATCACCTCATCTTCTAGCGTAACCAGCGGCGGGGGGGGTGGCTCGAACCGC
>DAOTTT010000111.1:0-8496 GCA_034437635.1 Anaerolineae bacterium
CGAACAACACCCGCGCATACTCCACACTGCCCAGCCCATAGAGTGAGTCCGCGATGCCTTTAGGATTATTCAGTTGCTCGCTGAGCATCAAACTCTCGTGGTAGAGTTGCCGTGCCTGTGTGTAGCCGCCAAAGCCTAGATAGGCTTCCGCTTTGCGATGTTGCAAGTGCACCCGCTGCATCTGCGACTCTTGCGGGTCAACGGGGTTGGGCGTGGTCAGTTGTAACGCCCGCTCGAAGTAGTCGATGGCTTTTTGGTAAGCGCCACTCTGCAAGGCTTGTTCACCCGCGATGGTCGCATACCGCGCTTCGTGGCGATGTTGCCCTGCTTGCCCCCAATGGTGAGCCAACGACGCGGCATAGCGTTCGTCATCATATAGGGCTTCGACGGCTTCGGCGACTTCGCGGTGCAAGTCGCGGCGCTCCATCGGCGAGAGCCGTTCAATTACACCTTCGCGCAGCTTATCATGCGTAAACTGCCAGTTGCCGTCTTGTTGCTCTAAAACGGCGGCATTGGCGCAAATCACCAGGAAATCATCAAGCTCATCGTCCGGCGCAATATGACGCAACAAGGCCATATCTTGCTCGCGCCCAATGATGGCCGCGATCTGAAGCAAATAATGCCATTCCTCCGGCACTTTGTCCAAGCGGCGCTGGATGATGAGCTTAATCCCACCGGAGAAGATGCTATGCGGTAAGGTCATGCGGCCAATTTGCTCTAAATCGCCGACTTCTTCCGCCAGTGCCCGCACCACTTCGACGATAAAGAAGACGTTACCCTCTGTCTCCCGCTGGATTAGATCCAGCACTTGTGGATGCTTACCTGCCGAGCCGAGCATGGCCTCGCTTAACTCCGAGATGTACTGCCCGGAGAGGCGATCCAGCTTGATGAGCGGCACCGGGGGCAACGTCGTCGGCAAGTCCGGGCGTTCGTCATCGCGGTAGCTGCCCACAATCATCACAGGCAAAGTTTCAACCGCTTTGATGAGTTGATTCAACAAAAGTAGGCTTTCGTTACTTGACCATTGGATGTCTTCTAACAGGATGACGATGGGTTGCTTGACAAAAGCCATCTGCAACAAGTTAAACAGGCGGCTTTTGATGTTCTGCGGCTCCAAATTGCTGGCGGCTTCTAAATCATAATGCGGCAATGTGACTACATCCGACACCAGCATTTTGATTAGCCCGGCATCAACCGGGTCGATGTCGTCCAAGAGCAACGCCACCCACCGGAAGACCGTCCGCCAGAGATAATAAGGAGAGCGGCCTTCGCTGGCGCTGCTCCCACGCATAGCCAACGCCCCCCGAACCAACGCAATCGTGCGGATTTCGTCGATCAAACGGCTTTTACCAACGCCGCTCTCCCCAGCGACCAACCACATGCTGCCCTCACCGTCAATCGCCCGGCCCAGGGCATCACCGAGTTGGCCTAACTCGCTATCCCGCCCGACCAAACGCGCCGCTTTGATGAAGCTATCGCGCATGGCTGCCGATGTCACCGTAACCGGTTGATCGACCGCATATGAAAGCGCATCAATGACTTCACGCGCCGTTTCAAAGCGACTATCCGGGTCTTTTTGCAGCAAACGTTGGACGATCAGCGCCAAGTCGCCGTACTCTTGCAGCGGCGCAAAATTCGGGTTTTGGTAGATCACCGCGTTGATGAGCTTGCTCACCCCCACCGCCTCAAAAGGAAATTTATCCGTGAGGATTTCGTACATCATTACGCCCGCCGCGTAGAGATCGGCAGCGACGGTGGGCTTATGCCCCATCAGGACTTCGGGTGCCATATAAGCGATCGTCCCGGCTGTCGCCTGGTAGCCGGAAGCCGCCGGGGTATTAGTATCCGCCATAATCGACAGGCCGAAGTCCAGCACTTTGATGTCATCATCCACGACAAGCACGTTTGCTGGTTTAAGGTCACGGTGCAACACCCCACGCCGATGCAAATACGTCAGCGCGTGGAACATCTGCACGATGTAATTCACTTTGACGGCCAAGGGTTGGCCTTGGCTGGCTTGGATGATAGTCTGTGTCGATGGTAGCAGTTCCATCGTAAAGAACGACTGGCCTTCATCATCAAAGCCGTAATCTTGCACCTCAATCACATGGGGGTGGTGCATGGTCGCCAGTAGCTTAAACTCCTGCGCTAATGCGAACCGATAATCTGTGCCGACAGTGTCCAGTTGAAGTTTACCACTATCAACGGCCTGCAAAACGCGCTTGAGCGCCACATGCCCCCCCGTGAGACGATCATAGGCTTTGTAAACCGATCCCATCCCTCCTTGACCGATAACATCTTCAAGTTGGTAGCGTTTCCCTATCAAGTGGGTTTTTAGGTCGGTCAACATGATCTATCTCTCTTAAGGACTAAGTAGGCAGTTACACGGTTCATTATGGCATAGATTATGCATGTAACTTGAAAAAGATTTTTTACAAGTTTGGTGCTATTCCAAAAAACTGTTGATCTTTTCCAGCAATTGCGGGAACTTGATCGGCTTGCTTTCGTACTCGTTCGCACCAGCGGCTAGGCACTTTTCCCGGTCGCCCGCGATGGCGTGCGCGGTTAATGCGATGATGGGAATGTGCTTTGTTGTCTCGTCCGCCTTGAGGGTGCGCGTAGCTTGCCAGCCATCCATAACCGGCAAGCTCATATCCATCAAGATCAAATCCGGCAGTTCTGCGCGGGCTATCTCTACACCTTTCGCGCCATCAACGGCCATTAAAATATCGTGCCCACGCCGGGATAAACGGCGTGTCACCATATCCATGTTCATCTCGTTATCTTCTACGACTAAAATACGCGCCATAACTTATGACTCCCCTTTGTCGAATTGCGCATTGACAAGTGTTGTTATTATACGCAGCAATTCGTCGCGTGTGTTGCCCGATTTTTGGACAACCGTCTGCACAAAGCCGCTTAACTGCTGGCTATCCTCTTGGGTGATGTCCTTGGCAGTCACGACAACGACCGGAATTTTACGATAGGCAGGGATCTTCTGGACTTCCGCTACGAATTGAAAGCCGTCCATCTCCGGCATCATCAGGTCGAGCAAGATGAGGTCCGGCGTTTCAAACTGCATCTTTTGCAAAGCGACCAGGCCGTTTTCCGCCTCTTGTATCGCCCACCCTTCCTTGGATAGCGTCCGCGCAATTAATTCGCGGGTATCAGCATTATCTTCCACGATCAGCACGGTGCTTTCCTCAGCCGGTTTTGCCTGATGCCGTTTGATTAGGTCAACCATTTGTTTACGGTCAATCGGCTTGTTCAAATAACCGGAAGCGCCTAAAGCGAAGCCCTGCTGCTTGTCGTCCACCAAGGTGATAATCACAACGGGAATATCAGCTAAATCCATATCCTCTTTGAGCAAGCTCAACATCGTCCAGCCGTCCATGCCGTGCATCATCACATCCAGCGTAATCACATCCGGCTTAAGCTGACGTGCCATCTCTAAGCCTTCTTCGCCATTGGTCGCCGTCTCGACCCGGAAGCCCTCTTTGACCAAAGAACGGGTAATCAACTCGCGGACGGTCGGCTCATCATCGACCACCAACACCAACCCGGCATTATTGCTAGATACAGTTTCGCCCTGCACAGCATTAGGGATGTCCGCTTTGCGCAGGGGCGCTTCTTCCGCCGTCACTTCTTCTACAAACGCCGGGAGCATCACCTGGAAGGTTGTGCCCTTTCCGGCTACACTCGTGACGGTAATATCCCCCCCCATCATCTGGCAGAAGCGGCGGCTGATGGTCAAGCCTAGGCCGGTGCCGCCATACTTGCGCGTCGTGCTGGCATCCGCTTGGGTGAACTCTTGGAATACCGCTTCAACCTGTTCTTCAGCCATGCCGATGCCGGTATCCACCACATCATACACCAGCCAATCGCGCCCCGCTGCCGTTTGTCGCCGCGCACGGAGCGTCACGATACCTTCTTCGGTGAACTTAGCCGCGTTACTCAGCAGATTCAACAACGTTTGCCGTACTTTGGTCAAGTCGGCGTGTTGAATACCGAGTTCGCCTTGTACGTCCAAGTCAAATTGATTGTTGTTTTTATTGACCAGCGGTGTGGCCGTAGAGACGACGTTCTGCAACATATCCACAACGGTATATTCTTCGAGGTAAAGCTCCATGCGCCCGGCTTCGATCTTGGAGAGGTCTAGAATATTGTTGATGAGATCCAACAAGTGATTGCCCGCCGACTGAATCTTATTCAGGTCGGGCACGATGTCCTCATAGCCGAAGTCTTCCGCGTCTTCTTCCAGCATTTCGCTATAGCCGATAATGGCGTTTAACGGCGTGCGCAGTTCGTGGCTCATGTTCGCCAAGAACGCGCTCTTGGCGCGGTTGGCGCTCTCCGCCGCTTCTTTGGCGTTCTGGAGTTCACGCTCAAATTCTTTGCGCTCGGTGATGTCTCGCGCCATCGCGCTAACGCCCGTCACCGTGCCATCGGTCGCAATGATGGGATTAAACGACGTTTCCACATCCGCGACCATGCCATCAGGCAAGGTCAACGTGTCTTCAATCGTCAGCAGCTCCAAATTCAGCACACGCTCATAACGCGCTTGCCATATTTCGCGCTCATCTTGCGACAGCAGATCAAGGATATTTACGCCTTCTTCCAGGTCGTGGCCGTACACCGTATGGAACATCAGCTTGGCCGCTGTATTGTGCGTAATCACGCGCAGGTTGTTATCCACCGACCAGATCCAATCTTGCGTGTTTTCGATCAACGCGCTGAGGTTGGCGCGGTTGGCCATCAATTCAGCTTGTTGGCGCTTGCGCTTGGTAATATCACGCACATGCAGCAGCAGCGCCGCCTCACCGAGATAGTCGATCCTCGTCGCCCGGATTTCTACCGGAACCGGCACTTTATCTTTCGTGTAGCTGATGCTTTCCACGATGATCGTCGCGTTTGGATTATCTTGTGCCTGATCAAAAAGCGTTAATTCGACTTGGCCTTGTAATTCTTCCGGCACGAGGTCTTCTACATTTTTGCCGATTAACTCTTGGGGTGACATCTGATGCAGTTCACAGGCGGCGGCGTTGGCGGCCAACACGTTACCGTCGAAGTCCTCAACGAAAATGGCATCCGGCGAACTCTCGAACAGATCGCGGAAGCGTTCTTCCGTTTCTTCAAGGGCGCTTTCCGTCAGCTTGAGGTCGGTAATATCCCGCGCATTAAATACGATCCCGGCGATACTTGCCTCATGCAACAGATTATTGCCGACGATCTGTAGAATGCGCCATTCGCCACTTTGCGCACGTATGCGCACTTCAAAGAGATTACCGGGGCCTTGCTTTTTGACCAAAGCGACAAAACGATCCGTCAAGATATTCGTGTCGTCCGGGTGGATGAAAACAAATAAGCTCTCGCCGACCATCGTCTGGGCATCGTATCCCAAGATAAATGCCGACGACGGACTCATGTAACGCAAAACGCCATCTGCATCAGTAATCGCGATGATGTCCGACGCATTTTGAATCAACAAGCGGAAGTATTCTTCGCTCTGGCGCAGGGCTTCTTCCGTCGCTTTGCGGTCAGTAATATCGCGGAAGGTGCCCGTGTAAAAGGCCTGCCCGGCGGCATTACCTTGTGTGACAACAACCTCCATTGGAAAGAGCGTGCCATCCGCCCGTAACCCTAACATCTCACGGTGCCCGGCGCTCATCGCTAAAGCGTCGATGGACTGACGAATATAAGCGTCCATGTCCATTGTCTGGACATCCATATCCGGCTGGATTAAGCGCCCGATGGATTGCCCGCTTAAGCTGGTATTCGCATACCCAAAAATGCTTTCCGCTGCGGGGTTAAGCGTCATAATACTAAGTGCGTCTTGGGTAAAGGTGATAATGCCATCCATCGCCGTTTTGACGATCGTATCCGTGCGGGCGACAGCATCCTCTAGCGCGTCCATCACCTGGTTATAGCGTTTGGCGATCTGCCCGACTTCCGTAAACGGCTCCACCGGGGCGCGTAGCGACAAATCCCCGGTTTTGCTCTGCTCATCCAATACGGTGAACAGGTCGAGCAAGTCGGTTGTCGCGCCGTGTTCGCTCACGTTGAGGCCGATTTGCTCATCCTCGACACTCACACGTAGCGGATAAAAGCGATTGACGATGTTCAAGATGATATACACCGTTAAGAACGTCCACACCGCCGCGACGATAACCCCGATGATCTGGATCACGATTTGGTCGCCTCGGCTGAGTCCCGTCTCTAAGAATTGAGCTTGCCCGAACAGGCCAACGGCCAATGTCCCCCAGATACCCGCACCGAGATGCACCGGCACCGCGCCCACCGCATCATCAATCTTCAGGCGTTCCAGCAGGGTATAGACACCGAGCATCACCACACCGCCCACCGAGCCGATTACGGCGGCATCTAACGTAGAAACGGCATGGGCGCTCGCGGTGATCGCCACCAGACCAGCCAAGATACCGTTCATCACAAGGTCAACTTCCGCTCTGCCGCGTGCCAGCCAACCGACCAACAAGGAGGCCATCAAACCGAATGACCCTGCAATCACCGTATTAGCGATAATGTGGATCACCTGATTGTTCATAGCTAGGGTGCTACCGCCATTAAAGCCGAACCAGCCCACGAACAACAGTAAAACGCCCAACGCAGAAAGCGGCAAATTCGAGCCGGGGATTTTTCGCGATGTTCCATCCGCCGAGAAGCGCCCCGTGCGTGGACCGATAATGAGCAAAATAGCCAGCGATGCCCAACCGCCGATGCTATGCACCACCGTAGACCCGGCGAAATCGACAAAGCCACGCTCACCTAAAAGGCCGACTAACTCACCATACTGCAAGCCCGCCCACGCCCAATGCCCAAACACCGGGTATACCCAACCGGAGATCAGCGCGGTGATGATGATATAACTGCCGAAGTTCATACGCTCCGCCACCGCACCGCTGATGATCGTCACCGCCGTGCCGCAGAACATCACCTGAAAGACGAGAAAAACCAGATTGCCGACGTTCTCTTGACTGGTCGGATCGAAGTCCGGCGCGAAGCCCATAAACTCCGCCCCGCCGATCCACCCGCCGACCGTAGGGCCGAACATCAAGGCGAAGCCGAACAGCCAAAATAGAACCGTCGTCAAGCCGAAGTCTACAAGATTTTTGATGGCGACATTAATGCTGTTTTTCGTCCGTGTGAGGCCAGTTTCTAGGCAAAGAAACCCGGCCTGCATCAAGAACACCAAACCAGCACTAACTAACACCCAAAGATAATTAATTGTCTCAGCGGTAATTTCCATGTAATTAACCCGTTAAACGCGCTATATTGTCTAAGATACGATCAAGCATTGCCTGTTGTTCGGCATTATCAATCTGTGATTTTAGGGCGTGTGCATCCGCACGAATGGCGGCAAGCACCGGATGATCTGCTGTGAGAGCGGCACTTTTATTGCGATATTTTTCTAAGGTTGCGCTGACCCGCGCTTTGAGCAAGACGGGGTTAAACGGCTTAAACAAATAATCTTCTGCGCCTAATTCAATACATTTTACGACACTATCGAGATCATCCACTGCGGAGATCATAATAAAAGGAATATGTTGTAAGTTGGGGTCTTTTTTGGCTGTTTCTAGCACTTCGTAGCCGTTCATCTTGGGCATCATAATGTCCAACATAATCAGATCAAACGGCGACTCTTGGAGCATCGCTAAGCATCGCTCGCCGTTTTCCGCCATTTCCACCACATATTTTTGCCGTTGCAAGCGCCGCGAGAGCATATCGCGATTCATTTCGTTGTCGTCTACTACCAGAATACGCCCTAGTGTTTCGTCATTCGTCATCAGACGCTCACTCCATTTGGTATGCTATCTGCTACAGGTTTGTTATCTTTTTAAGGATACAGCAAAATGCCTGTTTTCGCTGATAAAGGAGCATTATGAAAACGTATCAAGCCCAAATTGACATCAACGCCAGCCCGGAAAAAGTATGGGCAGCGTTGATCGACTTCCCTAATTATACCCAGTGGAACCCCTTTATCCGCGCTGTAGACGGCCAGCCCATCGTCGGGCAAACCGTGACGATCACCGTCGCCCGGTCACCGCGCAAGCTGTCGGCGACCATCCGCAGCGTTAAGCCAGCAGAAGAACTCATATGGGAAGCATCCATGCCGCTCAACGTCATGTATCCGCGTTATATCCGCCGCCTGGAACGCTTGCCTAATAACAACACACGCTTCATCAACCGCGAAGAATTTCGCGGCGTATTGATCCCGGTGTTACGTCCGGCATTGGATGCGTTGCTCAAACCATTTTATCTTAAAAGCTGCGTTGCGCTTAAGAATTACGTAGAATCTCTATGAGATTTGAGCGTTTCCTCATCTCGCATCAATCTATATCCACTATGTATGAATTGATTAAAATATCCGAACGTCAACGACCACCCGCTTCAGCGGGTGGCTTGCGGGAAACCATAAGCCCATGTTGACCAGCCTCAGCCATGCCGAAGGGCAAGGGCTACGTTACGGGCGAATACATA
>DAOTTT010000112.1:0-2855 GCA_034437635.1 Anaerolineae bacterium
GTCAGTTTGAGTATGATTTTCGCGCTGTTGATTGCCGTACTTGCATCGCAGAATATACGCGGAGCCAATATTTACCGCACCTTATTGATTTGGCCTTATGCTTTATCGCCGGTTGTCACCGGAGTAATTTTTATCTCCATGTTTCGCGATGATAATTCCGGCCTCATCAATTATATGTTAGAAACCGCTGGCGGCACTTCGGTTAACTGGCTCACGGAAGCCTCTATCGCCCCTTGGGTTGTGATCGCCGCAGCGATATATAACATTTTGGGTTTTAACATCATTTTTTACATTGCAGGGTTACAGAATATCCCCAAAGACTTGCTAGAAGCCGCGCAGATTGACGGCGCAAGCGTCGTTCAGCGGTTTATTCGCATTACCATTCCACTGTTATCGCCGTATACATTCTTCCTGCTGGTGGCGAATATCACCTACTCGTTCTATGGCATTTTCGGCGTGATTGACACATTGTTTCCCAACGGTGGCCCACCATTGCCCGACGGTCAAGGTAATGCAGTCGAAGTGTTGATCTTCAAACTCTATGATGATGCGTTCCGTTCTGGCGCTCAAATTGGGGAAACTGGCGCACAGTCCATGATTTTATTTGCGCTGGTGGCTGCCATTACCATCATACAATTCCGCGTGATTGAAACCCGCGTAACATATGCGGATTAGGAGAGACTCATGAGTGACGATATACGCCTATCAACAATCGAAACCATGCGCCGCTTACCTAAGCCGCGCACAAAAACACGCTGGCTCACACATATTCTGCTGATGATTGTATGCTTTATCGTGATGATACCGGCATTATATGCGCTTCAAGTTGCGACACTCGACATCCGGCAATCCCTAGAAGCCCCACCGATCCTATTCCCACCGGGGGGCGAACGTGAGTCTTTTAGCGACTTCATGAGTAGCCCTCTGGGCGATTTGCCAACAAACATCAGTGTGTTGTTTGGTGCACAGGATACAAACACCTTAACAGGAACTGCGGCGGCACAAACAAGCGAAAACACCAATCAGCGCGATTTTGGCCGTTTAATTATCAACACAGCCATTGTTTCGCTAGTTGTCGTTATTGGCAAAACGGTCTTGGCGCTGTTAGCTGGGCTGGCCTTTGTTTACTATCGCTTCCCTGGTAAGTATGTGCTGTTTTTTATCGTCCTGCTGACCTTGCTGATGCCGACAGAAATTATCATTCAACCATTGCGCCACCTCATGGTTGACTTGGGGTGGCGGCAGACCAATCCCACGCTTGCTTTAACCATTCCGTTTTTTGCCAGTGCGATTGGGGTATTTTTGTTCCGTCAGCACTTTAACAATATCCCACGAGAATTAGCAGAAGCCGCACAAATTGACGGTGCAACTTCCGTGCGTTTTTTGTTCTCCGTACTCATCCCCATGTCATGGAACGTCATCGCCGCCCATGCGATGATCCAATTCTTATATATGTGGAACCAATATATCTGGCCGACGTTTATCTTAAATGATGTCACTTCTCCCGACCAAATGATCCAGGTAGGGGTACGGAGTGCGGCTGTCTCTGGACAGTTTACCGACTATGGCCTCTTGATGGCAGCCGGGTTAGTCGCATCAGTGCCACCGCTGATTTTGTTCTTGTTATTGCAAAATCAATTCATGAACGGCTTTGCCATTGCCCGCGATAAGTAACATCTAACGGCGCTGGTCACTGATGGTCTTCCAGATGAGGCCAGCGCCGATTAACCCCAATCCCACAATCCAGATCGCAGGTTCTACCCAAAAGGCCAAAAACACGCACGCGCCCAACCCCAACCAAGAAATCCAGCGCGGGAATAAGCGTTCGTCATTTGTTAGCTGCAATGCGGATAAGTTCGTGATGGCGTAGTAAATCAACACCGTAAACGCGCTAAAGCTCCAAGTGGTGCGCACATCACCAATAAGCACCAACCCGCCGATAATCAGCCCCATGACGATAATTGCATTGTTGGGCGAACTGCTTACCGTGTTGACCTGTGCAACGACTGGCGGCATATCGCCCCTGCGTCCCATCGCAAACATCACCCGTGATAACCCTAAAATCAGATTGAGCAAAACGCCCAGCATCGCCGTAATCGCTCCGATAGCGATGATTTGTGGGGCTGCATCAAATTCAAATGTCGCGGCGACGGCCTCTAGGGGTGCGCCGTTAAGATCAACTGCCGCCGATAGCGTGGATTGCCCCACCACGCCAACGCTCACGAAGGCAACGCTGATATATAGCAGCATCGTAACTAAAAGTGTGGCGATGATAGCACGCGGGATGGTTCGACGTGGTTCGCGGACTTCTTCACCGAGCGTAGCGATGCGCCCATACCCCGTGTAAGCGACAAACATCAAAGCACTTGCCCATAATAGATTGCGCACATTATCAACGCCATCACCATTAAAAAACGGGGTAAAGTTAGCCTCAAGATTATCAGTCCCGCTCCCCAAACCCAACACGACAAATAACACTAAGGTCGTCAATGTGATCGACACGATGATAATATTGACGATATTAGAGCGTCGAATACCATACAGGGTGATTAGCGTCAGCGTTGCCACTGCGCCCAATGCCAATGGGATCAGCAAGGCAAAATCTGCATTGATAGCATCCAGCAAATAACCGGAAAAACCCAGCGCGGCGGTTGCTGCTGATGCGCTCTTCGCCAAGAGAAACATCCACCCAGCGGTAAAACCCAGCAATGGGTTGAGATACCGATAGCCGTATTCATATGTACCACCACTCACTGGATGGTTGGCGGCGAGTTGTGCACTGCTGATTCCGTTACATGCGGCTACCCCTGCACCGACCATCACAGCAATGATAACGGCTGGTCCAGTGATACCGG
>DAOTTT010000113.1:0-13150 GCA_034437635.1 Anaerolineae bacterium
TTTTAAGGCTCATTATCGGCTTAATGCTGGAAGGCCGCACCGAACTCGACCGCCGCCTCGAAAAATGGGAACAAGACGTTCAGCGCCAAGCATATCAACCAGCCGAAAACACAATGGAACACATGCGATATACTGTTATCGGCTTGATCTTTGAAGGCCGAGACTTTATCGAAAGCCGCCTTAATGACCTAGAAAAACGCGCCAATAACACACAATCGTTACTGCAAAACGTCCTCAAGCCCTTGATGAACAACCCTATCGCACAACGCGTACAACGCCATATAGACAATTTGTTTGACAACAGTAATCGCCTAGTGCGGCGCGGCCAACGAGAAGAATACCGTAGCCGCCAGATTGCCAAACTAGCCTATAGCGATTTAATTGACGACTTCTTAGATTATCTCTCGCGTAACCCAGAGGTCAACGAGATGATCCGCAAGCAAAGCGCCGACCTTGCCAGCAGCGTCTTGAGTAATGCGCGGGATGTGACCATCTCCGCTGATGACAAAGTAGAGGCCATCGCTAGGGCACTCCTTGGGCGGCGGCCACGCCGGAACCTGGCGGTTAACGATCAACGTGTTGAGTATACCTTGAGAGGATCACAGGATGATACAGACTCAATCACACCGGGGTGAGTATGCCGGGTTCGTCACCCGTGCTGTTGCGCTGGTTATTGACCTTGTCATTATCAGCGGTGGCATTCTGTTCGGTAATGGCATTATTACGCTCATCGCGGAGTTTTTGCAGATGGAAGGGGCGTTTGTCATTGAGGTAGCTCGCTTCATTGGCCTGCAATTTGTCTTTCCGTTTGCCTATTTCGTCGGTTTAACCGGGCTATTTGACCAGACAATCGGCAAAGTGCTGATGGGCTTGCGCGTCATCAAAGCGGATGGCTCACATATGGATTTACGCACGGCGACATGGCGCTTTTTACTCAACATCATCGGCGTTGGGCCGGTGTTTTTGGGCTATCTTTGGGTACTGGTTGATAATCGCCGCCGTGCCTGGCATGACATCCTCGCGGGCACTTATGTTATATACGAGGAGGACCGCATAACACACAAAAGTTAACTTTACTTGGGCGGCATCGGGAAGAATTTTGACGTTTGCTGAAGATAATCCGCATATTTCGGCTTCTTGCGCATGTAACGCTCTAGCATAGCCACGCCGGAGACAAAAATCAGCAAGTAAGTCATGACAATCGGCGAATAAATGGTCAAAAAACCACCGGGCACGGATACCGCGATGAGGTAAATACCCCACCACTGCACCATATCACCAAAGTAATTAGGATGGCGAGTGTATTTCCACAGGCCACGATTCATGACTTTGCCCTCATTGGCCGGGTTTGCCTTAAAGCGCATTAGTTGCCAGTCCCCGACTGATTCAAAGAAAAAGCCAATGCTCCACAGCACGACCCCAATAATATCAAAGAGTGTGAAGTATGACGGGCCGCTGTGGTACTGCGCGACAGCTAAGGGCGCAGAGACAACCCACATGAACATGCCCTGATTCAAAAACACTAGAAAATAGCTAAACCACCAGTAATCTTTGCCATATTTTTTGCGCCAATTCTTATAGCGGAAGTCTTCTTCTTTGCCGATGTTGCGGTAGCCAATATGTGCGGTCAGGCGCAAACCCCACAAGCCAATCAACACCATAATCAGCAACTTACGCCCACCATACCCATCAGTCAACAGGAAGTAAACAAGCCCAACCAACACAAAGCCTGTGCCCCAAAAAATATCGACGATACTACTATCTTTAATGGCTAAACTCAACAGCCACAGTAGCGTAACCATGATGACGATAGCCAGTAAACCTGTGAAGTAAACACCTAGAAATGTCAACGCAAAAACCTTATTTTTGATTTTTGGGCAATTACAGCATACGATAAACGAAGTTGATGAGATTTACCTGAACGGACTATACACAAATGGGTTACTATCTAGCGCATTTGATCGCACGCATTATCGGTTTACCGGTTTTACTCATCTGGCGTTTGAGCGGGTGGAGAGCCAAAGGCAGCCTGCCCAATCATGACAAGCTAATCTTGATCGCCGCGCCGCATACCTCTAACTGGGATTATGTTGCCATGTTCGCCTTAGCCGCGCACTGCCGCCGCCGCCCGCAGACGTTGCTCAAAGCCTCCGCGACAAAATGGCCGATTGTTGGCACAGTGCTCCGTTGGTTGGGCGCTATTCCAATTGATCGCAGTAAGTCGAGCAATGCCGTGCAGCAAGCCGCCGATCGCATCAAAGCGCGTGATCGCATAGTCCTGGTGGTCGCGCCGGAAGGCACGCGCAAACGTGCCGATCATTGGCGCAGTGGGTTTTATCATATTGCCGACGCCACTGATGTGCCGATTGTCCTGGGCTATTTAGACTATAAAAATAAGATCGGTGCGGCTGGGCCAACGCTCTATCCAACCGGCGATATTGACGCGGATATGCAAATCATCAAAGACTTTTACGATGCACATGGTTACGGCAAATATCCAGACAATGCTAGCCCGGTTCGCGTAAGAAGTTCGTCCTAAAAACAGTCTAAAAGGTAGAAAAGCAAGCATCTCTTAGTCTTCGACAAACAAGTGAGCGTCGTAAAAGATCAACAGTTAGTTAACCAAAGAGTTTTTCTGGCAAAACCATGACACAAGCACTAGAAGTCAAACAAATCGGGTCGTATCGCATCAGCCAAACGCTGGGGCAAGGCGCATTTGGCATCGTCTACAAAGGGTATCAGCCCTTTCTGGAGCGCCATGTCGCCATCAAGACCTTGCTCACGGATGTGATGGAAGATGAGGCCAGCGAACGGCAGTTCATGCGCGAAGCCCGGACAATCGCCCAACTCCGGCATCCCAATATCGTCGCTGTCTATGAGTTCGGCACAGTGCCACAGGAGAATAAGCCGCTCACCTATATGACGATGGAGTATCTGCCGGGGCAAACGCTCAATCGTTACGTCAAAGACAATGAATT
Organism: Anaerolineae bacterium; assembly: GCA_034437635.1. Classification (GTDB taxonomy): domain Bacteria; phylum Chloroflexota; class Anaerolineae; order Aggregatilineales; family Phototrophicaceae; genus J038. The sequence continues at coordinate 2,979 of DAOTTT010000113.1, forward strand.
AACCCAGGCCAATATCCTGCACATCATCGAGCAACTGGCGGCTGCGCTAGATTATGCACACAAGCACGGTGTCGTACATCGTGATCTCAAACCTGCAAACATTCTGTTTACCGATCAAGGTGAGCCGGTCATCGTTGATTTCGGCTTGGCGCAATTGGTCAAAATTAGCCGAGAGAATGACGCACAAGAAACTGACACACTCAGCGGCACCCCGGACTACATGGCACCGGAACAGGTCGTCGGCGAGACGACAACGCCAGCAGTCGATCAATACGCACTGGCGACAATCGCCTATGAGCTTTTATGTGGCACCTTGCCCTTTGCTGGCGAAACCCTCAGCGAAATTTTAATTCGGCGCGTGCAGCAACCACCCCCACCCATCACACAGCACAAACCACACCTCCCGGAAGAATTAGATATTATTTTTGCCCAAGCGTTAAACCAAGATCCCAGTTCGCGCTATGAGTCAGCGGGCAAATTCGCCAAAGCCTTGAGCAAAACGCTGATGCCGCAACGGTATCGCCCACAGATCGTCACCGTCGTTGATCCTATCCAAGCTGCCCAGCTTAACGCCGCGAGACACACATTAAGCGGCTTTATGTGGGGTTTAGCTGTGATTACACTCATCGCGGTTTTATTCTCCGTAGGGGTCTTTCTACGCGCTTACAGGGACGGCACACCTGAGCTTTTCCTATGGAATGGCACATTCATAGAGCAAGAGACACAGGTCATTAATAGCATTTGGCCGGGGAGTAGTGGGGCGCGTGCCGGGTATCAGCCGGGGGATGTCATCCCCAACGATAGCCGTTTGTTGATTAACGGCACACCTGCCATGCAATTGCCAGATAGCTATCAGCTATCCCTAGGGGATCAAATCGAGCGTACTGTAAACCGCAACGGCGAAACAGTCACACTCGCTTACACTGTTGAGCGTTCGGACTATCAACTGTTGTTGTTATTTTTACATTCAGTGCCGTCATTCTTCGCATTTGGCTGTAGCGTGTGGTTATTACGACGGTGGGGTGCGGAGCTAGGGATGCAGATATTCTATCCCTTTTTGCTGGCCGCTAGTTTTACGTTGATTACATGCGTATTGGTAAACTTTGTCGTGGGCATTATCTCTTTGGCGATGGGCATTATGTTACCGACGATGCTGCACTTCGTTCTAGCATTTCCGACCAAATCAAAGTTTGTGGAAAATAACCCACGCGCCATGATCTTTTTATATTGGCCTGCACTCACCGGGTTGATCGAATTCCTCATCGGCGACCATATCACGTTGACAAATACCATGACCTTGTTTGATGTGACGCAGGCGCTCTATGGCGCGGCTATTTTGGTTGCGGTCTACATGCGGTGGATCCGGCGCGAGATCCGACATTACCCGGAATTATGGTGGCTCATCAGCGCGTTTATGCTGGCAATCGTCTTCTGGACAGCCCCAACATGGCCGGAGCGTATCGCCCTAACGGATACAGCCACCGAACAGCTTATCGCTTATCTGGTCTTTACATTGACCATATCAGCGGCTGTCACGATGGCTGTCTATGGGTATCATCGCTTACAGAAGCACATCGGCCCGTCGCTCATCATTGATGATACCCGCATGACGATAATGGTTTAACCAAACTGTGAGTAATAACAGCGGTCGCAAATACTATAGCGATGGTTGCGCGGTAAGCGCCGCCCACAGCGTTCACAACGCCGCGCCGTATCAATGCGACGCAACAGGGCTTCATCAATCTGCGTAGACCAATAATGCCGGGCAGCGCGAACTTCCATCTCATTATCAGCGAACTTCAAGAATTCCCCTCTATTCGCCAGCCACAGGTAAATATCCGCACAGGAGATAGCCGCTTCTGCCGTTTCTAGGTCGCGGCTATCATTGATGTGACGCGGCGCTTGTGGCGGCATCTGCATCACCGTACCGCTAATAATCGACTGCGCACAACTGAGCCAGTAAGCACGGCTACTTTTGCGCGTCGGGGCATTAATGAGCTTTACGGCAAGTTCTAGGCCGATTTTATCGACTTGTTCGTCAGTCAGCATTTTGGCGAGTTCAACGCGCTCGTCTAAGTCGGTCGTGCGGATCGCATCGCGCAATGTCGCCGGGATCGAACTTAGCTCCGCCCATTGTGTGAGCTTAGACGATAAATTACCCGGTATCAGTTCCAAGTCGGTCACAGTCGGGGCAACCCGCGCATGGGTCAAGCGCGGCGCATCCGCATGAAATAACTTTTCAATTACGCGCAAGTCACGCCACGTCACCGCGCCGACTTCCCCGGCTTTAGAGAAGCCATAACGCCCAGCCCGCCCGCCGATCTGCTGTACTTCTGCCGGTTTGAGCAAGCGCACTTTCGTCCCGTCGAATTTCTCGACCTCAAAGAAAACCACATAATCCGCCGGGAGATTTAAGCCCATGCCGACCGCATCCGTCGCTACACAGATTTCAGTCTCACCATTGGCGAAACGATCCGCTTGCCGTCGCCGGACTTCCGGCGGCAAACTCCCATAGACGACTGATACCGAGCGCCGCATTTGCTCAAGCTCTGTCTTTAGGTGGAGCACCGTCCGCCTTGAGAAAGCGACAACGATGGTACGTGGCTCTAGCATTTCCAGCGGCCAGTGCTGCTCAGAGACTTTAATCGGCGCGAGTCGCTCATGCTTAATTGGTGTAAAGGCGAACCCGGCTTCTGACGCTAATTTTTGGATCAAGTCTTGGGCGGTTTCCGGCGCGATGACATGGATTTCCGGCGCTTGCACTTCCATTAGTGCGCGTGTCCATGCCCACCCCCGGTCAGAATCCGCGAGCATTTGCGCTTCATCAATGATGATGCAGTCGCCGCTATCGAAGGGGTTGAACATCTCGATCGTAGCGGCTGTAATCTGCGCATCCGCAACGGGGATATATTCTTCACCCGTGAGCAAATTACACGGCACACCGCGTCGATTCAAGCGGTCAAAAATTTCATGCGCGAGCAAGCGCAGCGGGGCAAGGTACCACCCCGACCCGGCAGCAACCAATGCTTCAATCGCATCGTGTGTCTTGCCGCTGTTTGGCGGCCCCACATGCAAGGAGATATGCTGCTCAACGCGGCCTTCATGTTGCCATGTCGGGAAGGCTTGCAGCAGTTTATCACGCAGTTCTTCGCGTTCTTGGCGCTGACGCTTGCGCTCCTCCTCCAACAGCATTTGTTGGCGCACCCGCTCCGCTTCGCGGCGTTGACGTTCTTCTTCGATCTTTTCCGCGAGTTTAGTGCGATAATCGGGATACGTTTCCGGCAAATTCCACTTACCGCGCAGTTCACCCCACAGCGGCACACCTTTAATACTTAGGCGCTTTAAGCGGCGGCGGATGGTGGCAGATGTCACACTTTCAACCAAAGCAAGGTCGCGCACACGCAGCGTCTCATAAGCCGTGATGCGCTCTAAATACTCAGGGTCATCCATCGCCCGCTCAACTTCACGGGCAGCGACTCGCATTTTTTCTTCTGGATCAATAAACGTGGGGATGTCCTCAGCATCAATCGCAGCAGACAACGCATTTTTGCTCACACCCAGGTACTTAACAGCGCGGTTAGGCGTGTATGATCGCGCCACCACCTTAGAGCGAATGGTATTCCCTTCACGCGCACCATTGCGCAGCACATCCTCGCAGAAGTCTAACGCGGGTTGCCACTGTTCATCCGGGATTTTGACCGCTTCTTTGGCGAATGCCTCCGCATCTTTCAGGTTATATCCAGCCAAGCGCACCCACTGCATTTCATAGGGCGATACTTTCATCTTGACGTTAAAGCGCCCAAAGCCTTTTTGGTTGACCACCTCATTCACCCGTTCTGCATCGTAAAACTGCTTGACCAGTGCATCATAGGGTGCGGTGTATGCAGGTTGTTTTTCCAAATACGCGGTGATGTCTTCCCGCAGCGTTTGTATCTCGATGTGATGAATAGCGGATTGGATGCTTTTCTCGCTCAAGCGCAGCGGATCATAGACCAGATCGTCGCATTGCGCTAAAACCTCACCTTCGATCAACTTGGCTAAGATTTCAGCATCTTCCGGTGCATGATACAAATCGTCGAAGGGTGCATAACCATGTGCATCTTCAAGTTGCTTAATCATGCGCTCAACGGTAGAAATACCCGCCTCTTGCAATTGCGTATCCCGTTCAGCACGGAGTTCTGCAATAGGGCGTTGCATGGGCAACCCCTCCGGATTGAGTGCTGGCATGGTTGGGTCGCACCATGCCTTGCGTTCTTCCACGTCATCAGCCGTTAAACGGGCAGGGTCGAAGTAATACGCACCCGCAACGCCGAGTACGCCTTGTTGCTCTGCTTCTTTAACAGCAGAGTCATATTTTTTGCCGTAAATTTGGATCCGTTTACGGAGTCGTTTACGATGGATAAACCCCTCTGGAATGCGTGTGACAATCGTCTGGAACAATTCAGGGTTCGGCTTTAGCTTTGCCATTTGCTTCTCTAGTTCATTACAGGCTAACGTGCTCATTCTAGCACAGATTACCAGCGATAGACGGATGAGCTTTCTGTATCGTCATCATCAAAAAGCCTTTTTTGGTGCATCGGGGTGATGTCGTAGTGGTCGAACAATTGGCGGAGCAAGGGGGTCATCTGCCCAAGTTGGGTATAAGTCTCTTGGGCGAAGCGTGCCGGGTGTAGGGTCGCTTTACGTCGATTACACGCCGGGCAAGAGACAGTCAGGTTGTCGCGCTCATGCGTGCCCCCACTGCGCAAACTGATGATATGGTCAATCTCAAAATCCACACCAACCACACGCACCGCACACCATGCACATCGCCCGCCACTGCTCAAAATGCAATCGCGCAATTGCACCCCGGTTACCCGCCCAGGCAAATCAAGCGCCTGCGCCCGGCTATTCAACGACCGGACATAGGCTTTGAGTTCATCTTCATCCAAAATATCGCGGTAGATCATAGCTTTTGCTGGAAGAATTGCACGATGCGTTCGTTCAAATAAACACGATCCGCTGGGTTGCGTGGCATGTGTCGCTCATCGGGGAATATCAGCAAGTCATATTGCTTACGTGCGCGGTTCAGCGCGTTAATCAGACGCGCCGTATGCCGAAAATGCACGTTTTCGTCAATCATGCCATGAATCAACAGCAAATTACCCCCGTGCAAGTTCTCCACATGGGCCAATACGCTACCATCTGCATACCCCTTCGGGTTGGATTTTGGTGTGCCCATATATCGCTCTGTATAAGCGGTATCATATGTATCCCAGTGGACGACTGGCGCACCCGCCACGCCCGCCTTAAATGTATCAGCCGCACACGACAAGGCCATTAGGGTCATATAACCGCCATAGCTCCAGCCGAAGATACCCACACGCGCCGGATCCGCCAAGCCCTGCTCGACCAACCATCGCACACCATCGACTTGATCTTCTACTTCCACCGTACCCATTTTGTGCTTGAGCGCCCCTTCAAAGCGGATGCCGCGCCGCGCACTCCCTCGATTATCCAGGCGGAAGACTAAGAAGCCTTGCTGACGCAAATATTGTAAGTTGATGGCGGCAGTCATCTTCCAGCCATTGGTGACTAATTGCGGCCCCGGCCCACCATAGACATGCACCACTACCGGGAACGGGCCATCACCAAAACGCGCATCCGGGCGATACACAGCCCCATAGAGCATATCGCCTTCATGGTTTTTGAGCGTGACGATCTCCGGCGGTTGCAGGTCATAATCTTGTACACGCGCATCATCCGTCTGGTGGATGATATGGCGTTCGCTGTCATCTGCTAAAGCACGTACAGTCACTTTGGGCGGTTGGTCAATCGCGTCAAAGACATCGACAAAATACTGATAATCGCTGCTGAGGAAAACAGTATGCGTCCCGGCTTGTGACGTTATACGCTCAACAGCGCCACCATTCACCGGAACGCGGTATAAATGCGTCTCGGTTGGATTACCTTGATTGCCAGAAAAGTACACCATATCCGCTTTTTCATCAACGGCCTTAAGCGTATCGACAACCCAATCACCGCGTGTCAATTGCTCGACCAATGCGCCATCTGTATTGTAATGATAGAGATGGTTATACCCGGAACGCTCCGACGCGAGAATAAAGCTATCATCCTGCAACATATGGAAGTAGCGTGTGCGCAGGTTGATCCAATAATCGTTTGTCTCGCGATGAACACGGGTGCGTTCGCCTGTCTGCGGGTCAAAGCGCACAATATCCATGATGTTCTGCTCACGGTTGAGTAAATGTGCCCCCAGGCTACCATCTCGCCACCAGAACACCCGCGCAATGTACACTTCATATTCTGTGTTGAGATCCATCCAGACCGGCGCGCCGCCATCTCGCGAGACAACAGCCAAACGCACAACGGCATTTTCCGCCCCGGCGAACGGATAGCCGTGATCCTCATTGACGACGGTATCCTTCCCCTGGTGCATAATGCGATAAGTCGGGATGTGCGTCTCGTCTATCTCAGTAAAAGCGATCCACTGGCTATCCAGCGACCACCAGAACCCCTCGGAGCGGCCTAGTTCCTCTTGCGCGATATATTCAGCCAGCCCGTTAGACTTACCTGTGCCGCGTGCCTCGGTCGTCACTTGGCACGGTTCATCGCCATCTAGTGCATGGACGTAAACTTCATCATTTTGTACATAAGCCACCGCTTGGCCGTCCGGGGATAAACGCGGCGTTTGGATTGCGCCATTTTTCCCGGCGGATAAAACATGCTGTAAGCCATCTTGCGCGTCATAAACGTAGAGATCGCCTGCAATCGGCAAGAGCAAGCGCCCAGTCGCCGCGTTGCGGCTGTAATGCGTAATGCCAACGGCCAACATCCGCGCCCGTTGTCGCCGCAATTCTTCCTCTGGCGAGAGGTTGTCTTCATTCACGCCACCACCGGGCGGCTCGACAAGCACCTGTCGCACACCGCTTTCAAGGTCAACGGCATAGAGTTTTTGTGCGCCGCCGCCATCTAAAAATAAAAGGCGGTTATTATCAAACGCGAAGCTATTCGGCGTGCCCATCCCTGGTAACGGGAAAGCGCCTAACGCCTCAACAGGTATTTTTGCATTGGTCATTTAAAGCATAGCTTTCTTTTTTTGCGGACAATTGTACCATAGTCTATGATGATGCGATCAAGACAGGACGATGCCCATGCTTTCTATCAGCCTTATCCTTAGCCTATGGAGCATCCCTATCTGGTGGCGCATGGATTACGCCGCCCCACCCTTCAGCCCGGATTACGTCTTGGGGTTTTTCATCTTGCTGCCGCTGATTGCAACAGGCATTGTATGGGGCATCAACGGGTTTCCACGCTTACGCTCTGCTTTCAATTGGCACGTTATGCTGCTCGGCATACTGGCAGCTTGGAGCATCCTCTCTGTGAGTTGGGCGTTTTGGGATGCTGACACAGCAGCCGGAACAAGCATACAATGGGTTGTGGCCGTTTGCTTTGCCATTATCATTAGTTGTGCTGCGCCTTCACCACGCTTTGTCGCTTATGCACTCATCAGCGGCGCGATTCTACATGGCATCATCGGTGGCTTGCAAGTCGCTGCACAAAGCGACATCGGTTTATCTTTCATCGGTGAATTTTCACTCGACCCACAACGCGCCGGAGCCAGCGTCATACAATCCGGCGAAATCCGCTGGCTACGACCTTACGGCTTGGCCTCTCACCCGAACGTTTATGCCGGGTATCTTGTTGTGGGTTTGCTCGCGTGTAGTGAGTCCATCTTTTCCACAGGCAGACAACGCTATGCCGGGCTAGCAGCCGCTGCGTTCATCTTATGGATTTTACTGCTCACCTTTTCGCGGGGGGCATGGCTCGGCGCTGCAATTGGTGGCTTGTTTATTCTGCTGCAACAAGGACGGGCATTATGGCAAACACACCGCCGGATATTGCTGCTGAGTATGAGCCTTATCACCACTTTGGGCGGCGCATTTTTCGCCCTCTATGGTCCGCTGATCCTTGCGCGGGCGGGTGTGGGCACGGAGGCGACCGAAGTACGCTCCGTCGCAGATCGCACCGTTTATACTGAAGTCGCCTTGACTGCCATCCAAGAACATCCCCTATTCGGTGTTGGGAGTGGCAATTTCCCCTGGTATGCGTCCCATTATTTTTTCTACCGCACCGACTCCGAGCGGCGCGGTGAGAACGTCCACAATATCTACCTCACCATACAAGCCGAACTGGGCATAATTGGCACAGTGCTGTTCTTTGCCGCCCTCATCGCCGGGATCAGGCGTTATAAGCGTCAACTCGCAACAACCACGCTCTTAGGTGCTGTGTTCGCCTTATTGACAATCGGCATATTTGACCATTACCCCGTAACAATCTTTAATTTTCAGGTGTTATTCTGGGGACTGATTGGTTTATTCGCACGAAATTAGATTTTACGTATAATAAAAAAGATATTCGTACCAAAAACTTGGGGGCGCTATGCGCAACACCCTCGAAAGAGCGATCCTGCGGACCGTCGCTTACAGTGATGTGTTCCAGTATCCCGTAACATTACAAGAGATTACGCGGTATCTCATCGGTACAGCGGCCACAATAGAAGCCATCACACAGGCGGTCGCTCATCTGCTTGACACACAGCAATTGCACGCCACAGATGACTACATCTTCTTGCCGGGCAAAGACCACACCGCAGCCATCCGTAAAAAGCGGCATCAACACGCCTTAAACCTGTGGCCTGTGGCACAACGCTATGGCCATATGATTGGCAATTTCCCTTTCGTAAAGATGGTTAGCATTACCGGGTCACTCGCTGTTGATAACATTGACAACAACGGCGATATTGATTATATGATCGTCACCGAGCCGGGGCGCTTGTGGTTTGTGCGTTTATTGACCGTCGCCTTGGTCAAATGGGTGCAGCGTCAAGAAGGGGTGACACTCTGCCCGAATTATCTTATTACGACCAACGTCCTCAGCCTCCAAGAGCGCAACCTGTTCACCGCACGCGAACTCGCGCAGATGATCCCTGTCAGCGGTAGGGAGACTTACGAACAACTCCGCCGACAAAACACCTGGGTTGAACGGTACTTCCCGAACGCCACCGATGCGCCGGGTCAAGTCCATGAGGTCGCCCTACCGCTGACCAAGCGTATGAGCGAAAGCATCTTTCGTACCCCCATCGGCGGGTGGATCGACCGTTGGGAGATGCAGCGCAAAATCAAAAAATTAACAATCCAAGCCAACGGCCAACCAGAAGCCGACTTTACAGCGGATTGGTGTAAAGGTCATTTTGACGGACACATGCAGCGCATCATGACCGCCTATCACAGTCGATTGCACGCTATTCAACTGGAAGAACCTATGTCTACACAAGTAAAAGTTTCATTCGGCCAATCCTATTATCTACGCTTTGACGCGAAATTATGGGATGCTATGCAGCCCTATCCTCCCCTTGGCACGCTGTATGCCGCCGCCTACATCCGCGAGCGTGGCTATGATGTCACACTGTTTGACGCGATGCTAGCGAAATCCGAAGAAGCCTGGGCAGCACATCTACGACAAGAACAGCCACAATTCGCCGTTATTTACGAGGATAACTTTAATTATTTGTCCAAGATGTGCCTCACACGGATGCGCCAAGCCGCCTTCACTATGATCGAAATGGCAAAAAACTGGGATTGTACCGTCATCATCTGTGGCTCTGACGCAACCGATCATTATGCTGATTATCTCAACGCTGGCGCGGATTATGTCTTACTCGGTGAAGGTGAGGAAACATTAGGCGAATTATTGGCAGCCCTCACAGAGCAATCAAGCGTGCAACCAAATACGATCATGGGCGTTGTCAGCACACCGGAGCAAATGCCCGTCCGCCGCCCGGTGATGAAAAACTTAGACACACTCCCTATGCCCGCCTGGGATTTGATTGATGTCGAGCAGTATCGCCGCATTTGGTTAGAGCGGCACGGTTATTTTTCCATGAACTTAGCGACAACACGCGGCTGCCCTTATCACTGCAATTGGTGCGCTAAACCCATCTGGGGACAACGCTATAACGTCCACAGTCCGCAGCAAGTCGCGGGGATGCTCCAGCATCTTAAAGAAACTTATCAACCCGATCATATCTGGTTTGCAGATGACATCATGGGGCTAAAACCGGGCTGGATGGAAGCCTTTGCCGATGCCGTCGAAGCGGCGGACATCCGCAC
>DAOTTT010000114.1:0-10588 GCA_034437635.1 Anaerolineae bacterium
ATCCGCTGTTGCCAGCAAGCCTGTTTCGCGGTCGATCACGAATTTTTGATACATGGTGTCGTACTCGGTCGGTACGGTTCCGGGCAAGAACCACTCCAACCGGGTGAGCGCACAGGCATCGGTCGGCAGCAAACCACTTAACGCGCAAACTTCCGTGCGCATCAGGCCGTCCGGCTGCTCGAATGGAATTTCTGGTTGCCCTAGCAGGACATCGCGCATGAAATGATTCCAGATCGGCCCGGCACCACTGATACCTGTCACATCGACCATGGGCGTGTTATCGGCGTTGCCCACCCACACCCCAACGACGAGATTAGGCGTATACCCCACTACCCAATTATCGCGGAAGTCGGTCGTCGTGCCGGTCTTGGCGGCGGCTGGCCGCCCGATGCTCAACCAACTATTGCGCCCAAAGGACGGCATCCGTGCTTCGTCATCGCTGAGAATGTCGTTGATGATAAACGCGATCCGTTCATCCAGCACGCGCTGACTCAGCGGCGTAGGTTGCCACTCGTGCAGGGTTTCGCCGTCGCGGGTTTTGACGCTTAAAATCAGGCTCGGCTCGATGCGATACCCGCCGTTAGGGAAGATGCTATACGCTTGCACCAAGTCCAGCAGGCGCACTTCGCCCCCGCCCAGGGTGATCGACAAATCGACGCTGGTATTTTCAACTAGATTTTCCATGCCGGAGTCGCTAGCAAGTTGCACAAGCGGCTCAATGCCGGTGTGATCCAGAGCGACCACCGCCGGGATATTATAGGACGATGCCAGTGCCTCGCGCATGGAGACCGGGCCATTTTCCACTAAGCCATAATTGGATGGGACGTAGCTCTCGTAGCGGCGCGTGACAAATGGTGTGCGCACGTCCAAGATGCTGGTTGCGGCGGTGTAAGGGTCTGCTAGTGCTGGGTTCATCGCGGCGGCATATGTAAACGGCTTGAGCGTACTCCCCGGCTGACGGTACATCAACGCGGCGTTGACCGCGCCGTCGATATTTTCATCGAAGTAATCCGGGCTGCCCAACAGCGTCAGCACTTGCCCGGTCAGCGGGTCGATGGCAACTAAGGCGGCGTTATTGGCGTTGGCGGGTAAGCCTTGCACCGGGCTATTGAGGCGGTCAAGCTGGTTGCGCATGATGCGCTCTCCGGTGCGCGTCCAATCTGCGTCAATGGTCGTCACGACATCCAGCCCGCCACCATAGACATATTCGGGATAGTCGCGCTCAAGCTGTTCCCATACGGTCATCACGGCATGGGGCGCTTCGATGGGGAAGCGCACAGCGGCAAACTGCAAGCTATCGCGGGCGGCAGCGTCGCGTTGTTGCTGCGAGATATATGATTCTTTGAGCATGAGATCCAGCACGACTTCTTGCCGGGCTTCGGCACGGTCTAATTGCGTAAATGGATCATAGTAAGACGGGTTTTGCATCAACCCGGCCAGCAGCGCACACTCCGCCAAGGATAAATCCTGTGCGGGTTTGGCGAAGTACGTGCGGGCTGCGCCTTCCAGCCCATAGGCGAGATTGCCAAAGTAATTTTGGTTTAAGTACAAGGCCAGGATGTCTTCTTTGCTGTAGCGGCTTTGTAGTTGGATTGCTAAGGCCATCTCGCGTAGTTTGCGGCGCACGGTGCGCTCTTGGCGTTGCTGTGGGTCGAGCAACAAGAGGCGGGCGGTCTGTTGGGTGATGGTACTCCCCCCGGCTAGCACTTCCCCGCCGCGAATGTTGATCCACAGCGCCCGGATGACCCCTTCAATATCTACGCCGGGATGTGAATAATAATTCGCGTCTTCGGTCGCGACGACGGCGTTAACGCAATGCTGCGGCATCTCGTCAAGTGTGAGGACGGCGTTATGCCCTTGGTCTTCGCCCGGTGGCAAGATCTCATAGATCAGATCGCCGTTACGGTCGTAGATGCGCGTTACTGGTAAAACCATGCCTTCATCCAGTGCGTCTATACTGGGTAAATCGTGGAAAATCCAGAAATAGATAAACGCACTAAAAGCAACGATGGTTACGGCCAGCCCGGTTAATATCCATTTGTAGCGTTTGCGTAAAAAGCGAGTGATTTTTCTCATAGTATTATGATAGGCGAATTTTAGTGTCTGCGCGATATGTTTGGGATACGTTTCCCCTACGCCCTTTGTACTCTGCTATTTTTCAAGTAACATTATAGGCAAATGAGCAAAAAGGGGGCATCTGATATACACAATCAAATCTTGCATACCCTAAAAGCTCAATCATCTGTTTTTGTAATCCGTAGAGGCGAATAAACATCTCTATTGTTTACACCCGTAATTGTAGAGTACTGGAGATATACCCCTTATGATGCGTAAGTTGTTGATCGGTCTCATGTTGTTGACCTTGGGGACGACTGCCGTCTTCGCACAACAAGAAGACCAAAATGATGATACCCAACCGAGCGTCGGATTAGACGCAGCCACTATCGAAGCCTATACGCCGCCTTATGAGCGCGTCGGCGTGAGCCAAAGCCTGCTTAATCGGCGTGACTATCGCCAAGTGTTGCAGGAAGTCAATGTGGTTGATGCGCCGGGCAGCAGCAATGTGCTGTATACACGCGCTCAAGCCGAGTTTTATGTTAGCGTCAATCGTATTGAAAACGGTTGGGCGGAAATCAACGAGGGCGAATGGATCCCGGCGAATGTGCTTGGCCCGGCCTATTCGTCACGCAATAACGGCATTATCTTCAACGATAGCATAGAAAATGCTGAATATCCGATTGTCTTCACCCGCAGTCAGGTGACGTTCTGGAGCACGCGCCCCGGCGAAGAAGCCCCGATGACGAACGATAACGCCTTTGCGCCGTATCATGTCGCTAATGTCTATGCAGAAGCAGAAGTAGACGGCGAACTATGGTATCAGATCGGTGTGGAACAATGGCTACCCGCCAGTGAATTTAACCATGTGCTGCCTGTTGATCGTCCAGAAGAAATTGATACGCGCATTTGGATTGCGGTGGACATCGCCGAGCAGATGGTGTTAGCTTATGAGAGCGAAGACCTGGTGTTTGCGGCGTTGGTCGCCACCGGCCACACCTGGAGCCAGACCGAGCCGGGTTTCTGGCGTGTGTACCTACAATACAACGCTCGCCGCATGACACGCGGTAATCCGAGCGACTCATGGTTTTATTACATGGAAGACGTGCCTTATACGCTGTACTTTAATGGCGACCGCGCCTTACATGGCGCTTATTGGCACGACGGCTTCGGCGAACGCCAGAGTCATGGTTGCGTGAATATGTCCTTCCATGACTCATGGTGGCTGTATAGCTGGGCAATTGAGTATATGTTCCAAGAAGCTAGCGGCGGCAGCGAATGGCCGATGGTCTTCGTCTATGATACCGATGAGCCGGATCTCGGCTTTGGTGTGGAACGCCACGACTAAACACGACGCAAACGAAAGGCCGCTCAGAACAGGGCGGCCTTTTCTTTTCTGCCACTTAGTAGCTTACTCCGGCGTGTATTCAAACAAAGGCTGTGGGTTGCCCCCATCCAGCACGCGGATGACCCCGGCTTCGTCAATGCGCAGTAAGGCCACGTTCTGGAAGTCGCCTGACTCGCTGATGCTCGGAATGAGATTATGGGCGATGCGCTCGCAGAAGATGCCAAAACGCCCACACTCATACAGCACATAGGCTTGCAGCAGATATTCCGTAGACACATCATTGACCGCCCCCAAGTGATAGACATTGCCATCTGCATTAATGGTGTCATGATGCTGTACATCGACGAACGCATCGTTTTGCATCACCAGCATAGGGCCAGCCAGCAAAAGCGCCACAATACCGAAAACGCCCATACTCCGCAGGGCGGTGTTATGCTGTGCATAAAAGATCAGGCTTAAGGTCATGCCGATGACGGCAAAGCCGATGCCGATATAATGCACGCGCAGCAACGGCAGATAAAACACGCTCTCTTGGTCAATCTGTGGCGCGAAAGCAAACAAACTAAAGCCAATAATCACTGGTATGATAGTCATCACCAGCAGGCGCAGCGGCTTGTAGTAAAAGTTCACCAGAATATTGTCAATTGCATCAATCATCGTCACGGCTCCAAACGGTGTAATTAATGACGCTATAACGCGAGTCAAGCAGGGGGTGCGGTGCATCGCTTGCTACATCCAGCCAATAGAGTTGTAGCGGTGCTTGGTCGATGTTGTCAAAATTGCGATACACGTAAACCACATGCGCATTATCCGGCAACCAACGCATATTTTGCATGATGCCAATATCCCATTGGTTGAGCATGGCATCCTGTGTAAGATCGTAAACAGAAAGTGTCGCGTCTTCCTGTGCAAAACCGAGCAAGTGACTATCCGGGGCAGTGGCATATGTACTCACATAACCGACGGAGATTGTCGTCACTTGTTCCCCGGTCGGGTTTGATAGTGCGAGTGCGCTAGTGTCTTCATCCGTGTAGATGATCGCAAGATGTTCGCTTGAGGGTGTCCAGGCGATGCGGTTGATGCCATCCACTTTTAGATTATCGCCGTCCAAAACGTAATGCTCGCCTGTGTCCATATTGACGCTCAGGGCTTGGCCTAGGTTGCGCTCTACGATGACCATCCAACGGCCATCCGGTGACCATTGCGGCGACGGAATAGGGATCAAAAAGCGCCCACTGTAGATAATCTGCGGTTCGCCACCTTGTGCATCTACTAAACGGAGACTGTCGTTAAAAAGATACGCGATTTGCGTTCCATCTGGCGACCACTGCGCCGCACTGATGCGCGTTTGTTCGCTGACGAGATCGTGTGTGGTATCCGTAGCAAGTGTATAGGTCTGTATGGCATTGGTACTATGGAGCATGAGCGTTTCGCTATCCGGCGACCACAGGGCGTTGGTCTGTTCATCCGTGCTGATCTGCCATGTGCGCTGAGGCGGGATGTCAAACAGGTGTATGCCGCGTTGGTCTGTGTCCTGGCAAGTGAACAGCAGCTTATCATTATCCGACGACCAGCTAAAATCGCTTAAATACGGGTTGCAGTCGATATAATCCGGCGGGCTTTCGTAGATCAAACCGCCTTCGCGCACACTAAAGACGGCAAGGCGCGTCTGTGCGCCTACACCATACGGAATTAGCATTCGTCGGCCATCCGGGGAGAAAAATACATCCCGGCGGCCCATATGTGGCATAGGAACGGCCTGTGTAAGTTGCGTGTGCGTGTCGATGAGCATCAGTAAGCGCGTTTCACGCTCCGTATCATAGACATGGGCGGCGATGGTATAGCCCGGCGTTGTGGTGCCGATGCCCAACGCTACGATAACGCCGCTGATAGTTAGTACGGCCAGCCATAAACTGATTCTCAAGATGATGGTCGTCATAAGTTGTCTTCGCTTGCTCTTATCGCTTGCATTGTATGCTACAATCCACGCTGTAACCAGAAAGGACTTGTCATGCACACCGTATTTGCGGACTTTTTGCAACGTTTGGACGATTTGTTCAAAGACTTAGAAAAAACAATTGATGGTTTACCCCAAGAGGCGCTTGATTGGGTGCCGGGTGACGACATGAACAGCCTGTGTGTATTGGTCGTGCATACTTGCGGCACGATGCGCTATTGGATCGGGGATATGGGTGTGGGCGATCCCTCCGGGCGGGTGCGTGCTAACGAATTTAACGTCAGCGGCTTTACCGTTGATGAACTCCGTGCCCGCCTAGCGGAAAGCCTCACCTATGCGCAGAAAGCACTTAATGATCTCACGTTAGAAGACTTGAGTAAATCACTGCCATCACCCAACCACGATCACCGAGAATTTAACGTGGGGTGGTCGCTTTTCCATGCGTTGGAGCATACCGCGTTGCATGTCGGCCATGCGCAGATTGTGCGGCAATTGTGGGATCAACGCGCATAAAAAAGCGGCAGATCGTTTGTAACCTGCCGCTGTGTGTGCGTTAAGCCGCTGCCGGGAGACAATCCGGCAATTGCGCCAAGTCGATAATCCACAATCCGCCCGCTAGCCCGTTAGAGGCCAGCGCGATATGGGTGCCCTCTGGCGAGAGCCACATCCAACCCCGGTCAGCGATGGTCAGATCAAGCGGGATGGCGGTAAGGTCGATGAGTTCATCCGTATCCATGTTAAAGCATTGTAGACGTGCTTCGCCGTCCACTGGCCGCGTGATGTAGATCAGCGGGTCAGGCATGAGTTGATCTTCATAGATGGGCGCAGGCCAATTGTTGCCGGGTGGGTCGGCTTCAAACAACAGGCGGCGGTCTGTCAGGAAGACGTGACGATACCAATACCCCGTTATACCGTCAAAGGTAGTGGCTAACACCACATACGTGCCAAATGTGTTCATCGCCGGGATAATATCCGACGGGGCGACGATATACACCGAGCGACTGATACGCCCGGAACGCGCACTCGCGGTAAAGTACAGCACTTCTTCGCCATATGCGCCGAAGTAATACGCCATGAACACGTCGCCATCTTGCCACTGGATGCCCTGCAAGCTAATGCGTGAAATGTTATCCCATATGAATTGGCGGGCGGTGCCGTCCGCGTTGGCGACGTAAAAGTGATTGACCGACGATTGAAACACCACCCGTTCCGAAACGGGCGCGAAGTCGATAAAAGAATCGCGGAACTCGTCTTCGCTTTCAATGCGCAGGCTGTCGATAAAGCGTTCCGTGATGATCTCCGCTTTGGGGTGTTGGTCGAGTGGGGTGCTTTCGCCGCTGGTCAGGTCGTATTCATACCACATATGATAGGTGAAAGTATCTGTATCACAGCCCACCGCATACCGCAGCGTGGTCGCGTCGATCCTTTCGACATCCACCACTTCATCACGTAACACGGGCGTAATTTCCACTTGTGCGGCATCCTGTTGGGGCAATGCGTCGATGGCGTTGGCTTCCGGGATGACTGTCACCGCTGCGATTTGTGCATCGGCTTCAAATGGCTCCAACGTCAAGCGGATGTGCTGCGATGCCCCCGGCTGTAACGCAAAGTCGGACGCTAACCCAACGCCACAGCGATCCACCACAAAGCCGATCCCCTCACCGATGAACGTGCCATCGGCATCTAGCAGGTCCGCGAAAATCGTGATGTTGGTATAGGCTTCGTCACCCGTATTGACGAGATCGCCCTCTAAAAGTTGGACAGTCTGACCGAAGACATCTTCTTCGGAGAAGACAAAGTCGTTTTCCAGTGCCAAATTATCCGCATCCAGGCTTATATCAACGCCTTCTGCGACGGCGACCGGCGACGGGTAAATCGGCGCGTCTTCTTGCGCCATGACCGGCGCGGCTATCAGCAGCAAGGCCACGCCGAAAAGTAAGAATTTGTGCATAGGGTTCTCCAGTTTAACCGACATTATCGCCGTTGATCTCTGCCATTAATTGTTGGGCTTCGATGAAATTCGGGTTACGCCATAAGGCCACGTCTAAGTTAGCTATGGCGAAGTCCATTTGATCTTGGGCGATGTAGGCTTGGGCGATGTAATAATAGACTTCTTCGATGCCTTCTTCATTGCGTAGGGTGTTGCGGGCGAGCGCGAACACATCGTCATAACGCCCCGTTTGTAGATACGCCTCGAACGGGCCGAACTGATACCACATCATGCGCAAAGGCAAGCCGATTTGCCGCGCTTGGTCGAACGCCTCTGCTGCTTCTTCGTAACGGCCCAGGTTGAGCAACGCCGTTCCTAGGTTGAACAGATCGAAGGAGTCGCTGTTTTCGGCCTCTAGGTCGGCCAAGATCAGCTCATATGTCCATTGAACGTTATAATCTTCGTCCCATTGTAGCCCCATCACTTGGCGCAGCAGTTCTTCGTCTTCCGGTTCATAGAGGACGAAATAACCGCGATTGAGTGGCCGCCAGATGTCATCAATTTGATCGTATGGGACGGCACGCCCGGTATTTTCCGCACCGAAGCCTAGCAGCGAGTCGAAGGTGTACAGCACACCGAGATCGTCATCATATCCCATGACGACCTTATTATGGCTCATCCAGTCGAGCATGACGTTGCCGCCATCATAATAGACGTTTTCGATCAACACCGGGAAGCCGTTCGCCACCAGTACCTTGATTAAGTCGATGGTGCCGCCTGTGCGCTCAATGCCACGTAAGCCGAATTGCTCGGCATAGGTCGCCATTTCATTTAGGCGCACGCTGACATCGCCGCTGTGGGGGTTCAGGTTGTCGATAGCGCGATAGTAGCTGACATCATCGCGCCAGTAGCTTAACTGCATCGTGAAGGCGGCTGCCGAACAGCGGTTAAAGTCTTGCCACACGCGCTGCATTCCTTCCATGAGGATGCGAGTGGGCAAAGTGCCGAAGGCGCTGCTGGCATCGTCGGGTTCGGGCTGTTCTGCGGCTTGTGCCACACTCCAAACAGCCAACAACATCACAATCAGGAATAAGCGGGTTACTCTCACCATAACGTCAAATCCTCGTTACACTTCAATTTTCAGCGTTATATAGTGTACAACAAATTGGTACGGTGTGGGGATAATCATCAGGGTTGCGTAGGGGGACGGCTGTCCCCCATGTTTTATGATGCGGTGGCGAGTTCTTTGTCTTTGTAGATGGCATCCAATGCTTGCTGTACTTCTGGATATGTAAACGCAAAGCCGAGTTCTTGCAGGCGCTTAGGCAGGGCCTTCTGCCCATCAAGCAGTAGTGTAGCAAGCTCGCCAAATGCTGCTTTAAACGCGAAGCCTGGTGCCGGTATGAATGACGGACGGCCTAATGCTTTGCCCAATGCCCGCGAGAAATCCGTATTATTGACGACCCCCGGCGCAACCAGGTTAAACGGCCCTTGTGCGTCTTCATGCTCGATCAAAAAGCGGATCGCCCGCACTTCGTCTTCAATGTGGATCCAGGGCATGGGTTGCTTGCCATTGCCCAATGGCCCACCTGTGAACAGCTTAAACGGTAGCGCGAGGCGTAGCAGCGTGCCATCGTCTTTGTCCAATACGATGCCAGTACGCACGATCACCCGGCGCACGCCCATATCTTCTACGGCGGCGGTGGAGGCTTCCCAATCGACACAGACGCTCGCTAAAAAGTCGTCGCCTGCGGGGTCTTCCTCGGTGATGTCCTTGCTCATGGGGTGAGTACCATAATATCCAACCGCCGAGGCTTGGATGAGGGCTTTAGGTTTATTTGTCGCGCCTTTGATGGCTTCCGTAATGGCGTTACCCACATCAACGCGGCTTTGGCGGATTTTCTTTTTGCGTTCTGGTGACCAGCGCGTAGGCAAAAAGCCATTCCCGGCGATGTTTTCCCCGGCAAGGTTGACGATAGCATCTGCGCCTTCGACAATATGCCCCCAACCATCGGCAGTTTTTGCATCATACTGCTGGAAACTCACGGTTTCTGGCATGGGACCTGATTGCTTAGGATTACGGCTGAGAATGACGACTTCGTGCCCGTCTTGGGCGAGGTTCATCACGAGATGATGTCCGATGAGGCCGGTGCCCCCAGTTACGATAACGCGCATGATTTACTGCTCCCTGTTTATGTGGATGGCGCTCACCATAAAATAATCATTGTCTTCAACTGGCAGACGTGCCAGCGGGTCGCCTGCATTGTATAAACCGATAATGAGCCTGTAATGAGCAGGTGGCAAATGCTCAGGGAGTATTAAGGCGTGGTTATCGGTGATCGTTTCGCCCGGTTGCCAGTCCGTCGTTGGGTAGCGTCCGCCGCCGGGTTCGGCATCGCGTTGGGTGGCTAGTGTGCCGTCCGGGTTGAGCAACTGCACGAACACCTTATAAGGGGTCGTCAGCGGGGTATCGGTGCGCCAAACCAGTTGAAGTTGCAGCACATCGCCCGGCGCAAACGTCGCTCGGTTGAGCGCGTAGCTTTCTAGCATGATCGCCTCGCCAAAGGCGACATTGACGGCTTCTGTCGTCTCGAAGTCGTCCGGCGTAATGTAGCGCACAAGCCGCACATCACCGTACCATTGGCTAATCGCTTCGTAGGCTTCCGCATCAAGTGTGTTTTCTACGATGCCGTTCGGGTCACGTTCTTCTGTGCCCCACAGCACGGCAAACACCCGGTCATAATCCGCGATGAGTTGGCGCGTCTCCGTGAGCGTGGCCGCATCATCGCCGCCGTATCCACGCGGCAGCGGCACAACGGGCGCTGCGCCATCGTAATAATAGTCGAAAACCTCTTGCTGCCCCGGTGCATTGAGCACGATCACATCGCCGGGGCGCGGGTTCGTAGTAATCGCCGCGACAATGCCGCGATAATCATCGCGCTGATAGGCGACATCGTTATACAGCGGGGGAATGCTGCTTATGAGCGTGACGAACACGCTCAAGCCGCCGACGATAGCCGCCGCTTTGGGGATAACGCGCACCGGGAGCGTGTCCTCACGCGGTTCGATGCGCCATAACACCCACACGCCACGCCCCACCCACAAGGCAAAGGCAATCTGCGCGGGGAGTAAAAATTTTAAGTTGGCCTCGCGGAATAAATCTTGCACCAAGAAGATACCGACTGAAACCGCGATCCACACAGGCGGCAGCAACACCGCCCACCATCGCCGCGTGCCGCGTTCCGGCGGCAGTTGAATCAACGCGAAAAGCAGGAAGAAAGCCACCGCTATAGATGTG